>DASQFM010000106.1:0-7204 GCA_035633135.1 Candidatus Eiseniibacteriota bacterium | reverse complement strand
GGCGGGCGATTGGCGAGTTCCTCCGCGAGGCCGAGGCGGACCTCGCGCGCGGCGAGAAGGGCGCCCGGTCGCTGGCAGGCCGGCTCCGCGAGCAGCACGACCTCGACGAGCTCGCAGCACGGAACCTCGTCGCGTACCTCGACGAGGAGCGCGAGGTCGCGGGGGCCCTCCCGACCGACCGGCGGATCGTGGTCCAGCGCTTCCGCGACGAGCTCGGCGACTGGCGGCTGGTGATCCTGAGCCCCTTCGGCGGCCGGGTCCACGCCCCGTGGACGCTGGCAATCGAGGCGCGGCTGCGCGACCGGCTCCGAATCGAGGCCCAGACGATCTGGTCGGACGACGGCATCGCGGTCAGGCTGCCGGAAGGCGAGGGCGACGGCCCGGGAGGCGGCAACGAGTCCGGTGGGGGCAACGGGTCCAGCAGCGCCGGGGGCGGGCGGCTGGCGGAGGTCGAACGGCTGCTCTTCCCGGCGGCCGATGAGATCGAGGACCTCGTGGTCGAGGCGGTCGGCGGGTCGGCGCTGTTCGCCTCCCGATTCCGGGAGAACGCCGGCCGCGCCCTGCTCCTGCCGCGGCGCCGGCCCGGCGCCAGGACGCCGCTGTGGCAGCAGCGTCAGCGGGCCGCCGACCTGCTCCAGGTCGCCTCGCGCTACGGCTCGTTTCCGATCCTCATCGAGACCTACCGCGAGTGCCTGTCGGACGTCTTCGACCTCGACGCCCTTCGCGAGATCCTCGGCGGCGTGGAGCGGCGCGAGATCGCCATCCATTCGGTGGAGACGGTGAAGGCTTCGCCATTCGCGTCGTCGCTGCTGTTCGACTACGTCGCGGCGTACATGTACGAAGGCGACGCACCGCTGGCCGAGCGTCGGGCCGGGGCGCTGGCCCTCGATCGCGACCTGCTGCGCGAGCTGCTCGGCCAGGAGGAGCTGCGCGAGCTGCTCGACCCCGAGGCCCTGGCGGACCTCGAGCTGTCGCTCCAGGCGCTGGCGGACGATCGACGAGCCGACAGCGCCGAGCATTTGCATGACCTGCTGCGGCGGATCGGCGACCTCTCGGCCGACGAGATCGCGGCGCGGGTCGAGCCGCCGAGTGAAGCCGAGGCCTGGCTCGACGAGCTCGCCCGGAGCCGCCGCGCGGTCGTCCTGCGCATCGCCGGGATCGATCGGTGGGTCGCCATCGAGGATGTGGCGCGCTACCGGGATGGCGTCGGGGCCTCGCCGCCGGCCGGGGTCCCGGATGCCTTCCTCACCCCGGCGACCGCAGCGCTCGAGGGCCTCCTGGCCCGCTGGGCGCGCAGCCACGGCCCGTTCCTGGCACCCGAGCCCGCGCGCCGCTGGAGCTTGCCGCTCGGGATCGTGGAGGACGCGCTCGGGAGGCTCCTCAAGGCCGGGACGCTCGTTCGTGGCGAGTTCCGGCCCGGTGGCTCGGAGCGGGAGTGGTGCGACCCCGAGGTCCTGCGAATGCTGCGGCGGCGGTCGCTGGCGCGGCTCCGCCGCGAGGTCGAGCCGGTCGAGCCGGAGGCGCTGGGGCGCTTCCTGCCCGCCTGGCAGGGCGTGACGGCCGCCGACGCCAACCCGCCGGCGCTGCGTGGCAGCGCCGCCCTTGAACGGCTCGCGGCGGTCGTCGACCAGCTGTCGGGCGTGCCGATCCCGGCCTCGGTGCTGGAGCGCGACGTCCTGCCGGCCCGCATCCCGGGCTACCAGCCGCGGCTCCTCGACGAGCTGGGAGCGCTCGGCGAGGTCGCCTGGGTGGGGCGGGGCAGCCTCGGCCGCGACGATGGCCGCGTCGTCCTGTCCCGGCCGGGCCGCGAAGGCCTGCGGCCTCCGGGGCTACCCGACGGCCTCGAGCGCCCAACCGGTGACCGCCATGCGGCGATCCGGGCCCACCTGGCGGCCCGCGGCGCGTCGTTCTACCGCGCGATCCACGCCGCGGCGGGGGGCGGGCCCGACCGGTCCGTGCTCGACGCCCTGTGGGACCTCGTCTGGGCCGGCGAGGTCACCAACGACACGTTTGCCCCGTTGCGGGCGCTGCGCTGGAAGCGGCCGGCGCGCCCGAGCTCCCGGGCCCCGCGGCCGGGTCGCCTGACATCGCTCGGTCCGCCCGAGGCCGCCGGCCGATGGTCGTTGGTCGAGCAGGCGGCCTCCGCCGAGTCGCCGACCGAGCGACTGCACGCCCTCGCACTGGCGTTGCTGGATCGTCACGGCGTGCTCGTGCGGGAGGCGGTGATGGCGGAGGGCCACGAAGGCGGATTTGCCGCCGTCTACCCGGTCCTTCGCGCCCTCGAGGAGGCCGGCCGGATCCGGCGCGGCTACTTCATCGAGGGCCTCGGGGCGGCGCAATTTGCCCTCGCCGGGGCGATCGATCGCCTGCGCGCCGTGCGAGAGGCCGCGGCCCCGAACGCCGACGATCCAGTGGTCCGCGTCCTTGCCGCCGCCGACCCGGCGAACCCCTACGGCGCCGCGCTGCCGTGGCCCCGCCGCGGCGAGACGGACCGGCGGCCGCTCCAGCGCGCCGCGGGCGCGTCGGTGGTGCTCGTCGACGGGCGCGCGGTGCTCTATGTCGAACGGGGTGGCCGGGCACTGCAGACCTTGCCTGCGTTCGACGATCCGGAGGTTGCGGCCGCCGCCCTGCGGCCGCTCGGCCGGCTCGTGGGCGAGGGCCGCGATCGCGAGCTCGTCGTCGTCAAGGTCGATGGCCTGCCGGTCGCCGATTCGCCGTTCCGCGACCTGCTCCTGTCGGCGGGCTTCGCGGCGGGGTACCGTGGCCTCGTGCTCCGCGTGCAACGGCCGGCAGGGTCCCGGGCAGGGGTCGGGTAATCTCGCTCGATGCCTGAAGGAGACACGCTCGCCCGCATTGCGGTCGCCCTGCGGCCGCACCTCCGCGGCCGGACCGTGACGGCGGCCCGCGCGCGGCTTCCGGGGCCCCGGGTGTCGCAGATCATCGGCCAGCAGGTCACCGAGGTGGAGGCGGCGGGCAAGAACCTGCTGATCCGGTTCGGCAACGGCCTCGAGCTGCGGACCCACCTGGGGCTGCACGGCAGCTGGCATCGCTACCGGCCTGGCGAGCCCTGGCGCCGCGCGGCTTCCCGGGCGGCGCTGGTGCTCGAGGTGCCGGGTGCGGTCGCGGTCTGCTTCGACGCCCCGGTCGTCGAGCTCTTCGAGACCCGGGCCGAGGTGGTCCACCCGACGCTGAGCCGGATGGGGCCCGATCTCGCCGCGCCCGATTTCGACGCCGCGGAGGCGGTCCGACGGATCGCCGATCCGGCGGGTGCGGACCGGGAGATCGCCGAAGCGCTGCTCGACCAGCGCGCCGTGGCCGGGATCGGCAACGTCTTCAAGAGCGAGATCCTGTTCATCGAGCGGGTCGACCCGTTCGCGGCGGCGGGCAGCCTCGACCCTGCCACGATCGAGCGGCTGGTCGGGACGGCCCGGGCGCTGCTCGTGACCAACACCCGGTCCGGCGCGCCGGCCGGCCGGATGACGACCATCGATCCGCGATCCGGGGCCCGGTTGGCGCCGACGCGGCTGTGGGTCTACGACCGGGCCGGCCGGCCGTGCCATCGCTGCGGCACCCCGATCCGGGCGATCGCCCAGGGAACGGACCTGGCGCGCACGACGTACTGGTGCCCGAGCTGCCAGGCGCCGGTCCCGGCCGCCGTGGCCACAGCCGCGCGCTGACGGCGCGAGCGATGTGTGAGCACTTCGTCGCCCGCGCCACGAAGCCCTTCCGCATCGACGAGCTGTGGCCGTTCACCGAGCGGCTGGAGCGCTTCGGCATCGCTGCCTTCGGCTGGGGTGCGGCGTGGCTCGGCGGGGACGGCCAGCTGCGGTCGCACCGGGACGTGCGCGCCTTCCGCGATGACCCGGCCCGCGAGGCGGTCGGCAGTCACGAGACCACGTCGCTGCTGGTCCATCTGCGGCGGCCATCGCGCCTGTCGACCGTCGGCATCGCCGATACCCAGCCGTTCGACGATCCCGAGGGTCGCTACGCCTTCAGCCACAACGGCGACCTGCTGCTCCACCGCGACTGGCGCCGCCGCTACCGCGAGCAGGGCCGCATCCGCGGTCGCGCCGACACCGAGGTGGGGGCCCGCTGGCTGGAGGACGAATGGCGGACCGGCGAGCCGATCCCGCACCTCCTCGGCGCGCTCCACGACACGTTCGGCGGCCAGGCCAACCTCGCCGTCCTGTCCGCCGGAGGCGACGTCTACCACTACGCCGGCAACCGCGAGAACCCGGTCTTCACCTTCCGACTCGGGCGGGTCGGCATGGCGTCCACCGGCATCTACTCGCTCGACCGGTCCCTGTTCCGGTTCGTCGCCCCCGCCGCCACGGACCGCCGGCTGGTCCCGCTGCGGACGACCGCCAGCCTCGACCCCGCAGGGTCCCCGGCCCCGACTTGACCCGCGCCGACCCCCGCCCGACCCCGGGCGCCGTCGCCGGCACGGCGTAACGGAGGTACTGGACGAGGCCACCCGCTTGGGGGTGGACAAGATGCCGGATGGGTGCTATTACGATGGCCGGGCCATTTTCCATACTCGCAGCATTGGGGAGCTCGAATGCGAAAGGCATCCATCATCTTGCTGTCCGGAGCCATGATTCTCGTCATGGCCGCCGGCAGCGCGCTCGCCAGGGGCGGCAGCGCGTACGTCACCAGCGACTGCACTTACGAGAGCCTGCAGGACAACACGATCGAGCAGGGTGACCTCGTCTACGTCTGGATCAAGCTCACGGGGGACAACACCAGCGTGGGCGAGTGGAGCACCGTCGACAATTCAGGGAGCATTTGGCAGTCGGGCGCCCTCATCCTCGACGGCTGCGTTCGAAACGACTCCAAGGGCAATCCCAAGTACGTCCTGTACCTTGCGGATGGGTTCAACTCGTCCGTCCTCGGCAGCTACACCCTGACCGCCTGGCAGGGGGATGCCCTCGACAGTCAGGTCATCAGCGGCGACGCGTTCCGGGTGGTAGCAGCTCCGGTCTGAGCGTCGCGCCACGTCCTCCATCGACGGAGCCCCCGGCCAACGGCCGGGGGCTCCACTGTGCCCAGCGTGAACCACGCCGTTGACAGCGGCATCCTCGGCGGTGCACGGTCCGCAGCAGGGGTGGCGCGCCGGGGCCAGCGGGAGGGACGCGGATGATCGAGGCGCCGGCGGGGACCGCCGCTGTGGACCTCCTCGAGGAGGACCTCGACAGCCGTCCGACCGAGCGCCTGCCACTGGGACAGCTGTTCCAGATCTCGCTCTACTGGCTCGGCATCAACACGATCTGGGGCGGCATCGGGGTCGTCGTCCAGGAGCGGGTCCCGGCGCTGGTCGCGGCCGGCGAAGCGGGGCGGTTCCTCGCCCTCCAGAGCGTAGTCACCATGGCGATGGCGATCCTGATCCAGCCGACGGTCGGCTCGATCAGCGACTACACCATCAGCCGCTGGGGCCGCCGGAAGCCCTACATCGCCATCGGCGCCGCCCTCGACGTCGTGTTCCTGATCGGAATCGCGACCTCGAACACGTACCTGTCGCTGGTCGCCTTCCTGGTCCTGCTGCAGTTCAGCTCGAACTTCGCGCAGGGCCCGTTCCAGGGCTACGTCCCGGACCTCGTCCCGCCCGCCCAGGTCGGCATGGCCAGCGCGCTGGTCGGGGTGATGCAGACGCTGGGGTTCATCGCCGGCGGCCTGATCATCACCCTCGGCTACGTGCTCGGGGACTTCACGCTGCCCATCATCGCCCTGGGGATCGTGGAAGGCGCGACGGCGCTCGGAACCCTGCTCTGGGTCCGCGAGGGCCGCCGCGCCCGGGATCGCCGCGGCCGATCCTGGCTCGCCATCGCGCGATCGGCCTGGGGCACCGACGTCCTGCGGGAGCGGAGCTTCGTCTGGCTGGTGCTGTCCCGGCTGATGTTCCTGGCCGGGATCAACATGCTCCTGGGGCTCTACATCCTGTTCATGAGTCGAGCCCTCGGCCTCACCAATGATGACAAGGCCCTCTGGGTCCCCGTCACCCAGCTCGTCGTCGCCGTGCTGACCGTCATCGCCTCGGTCCCGTCGGCCAGGATCTCGGACCGGATCGGCCGCAAGCCGGTGATCTATGTGGCCTGCGCGATCGGTGCGGTCGGCATGGCCATCGCCGCGATCGCGCCTTCGATCCAGGTCTTCGTCCTCGGCGCCATCCTCATGGGCGTCGCCTCCGGGACCTTCCTGGCGGTCGACTGGGCGCTGATGACGGACATCATCCCGAAGGCGGCGTCGGGTCGCTACATGGGGATCAGCAACATCGCCGTGGCGTCCGGTGGACCGGTGGCGACGATCATCGGCGGGCTCCTCATCGACGCCGTCGGCGGACCGGCTGAGACCGGCGATGGGCCCCGGGCGGCGTTCGCCGCCGGGATCGTCCTGTTCATCCTTGCCGGCGTGTTCCTGCGACGCGTCGATCCGAGGCCGCGCGACGTCCGGCTGGCGGACGAGCGGGCCATGGCCGAGCTCGCCGGAGCCACCGGCTCGGCCTGACGGCGGGCGGGTGCCGTATCCTCCGGACACGCGGAGGAGGAGCAGCACGGCGTGAGCCATGGGACGGTCATCGTCATCGGGGGCGCAGAGGACAAGTTCCGGGATCGGGTGATCCTGAACCGGTTCGTCGCGCTGGCCGGCGGTCCCGACGCGACGGTGGTCGTGGTCTCGACCGCGTCGTCCCTCGGCCGCGAAGCCGGCGAGCGCTACCGCCAGGTGCTCGGCGAGCTGGGCGTCGGCACGGTCCGACCGCTCCACGCGATGACCCGGGCCCAGGCCAACGACGAGACGTTCGCCCGCTCCATTGCCGACGCGACGGGCATCTTCCTGACCGGGGGCAACCAGCTGCGGCTGTCCTCGACGATCGGCGGCACCCGCCTGGCCGACGCGATCCTGGAGCGCTTCCGCGAGGGCGCGGTCATCGCCGGGACGTCGGCCGGCGCGTCGGCACTGTCCAGCCACATGATCGCCTTCGGCGCCTCGGGCGGGACCCCCAAGCATCGGATGGCCGCCCTGGCCGCCGGCCTGGGCGTCCTGCCGAGCGTGATCATCGACCAGCACTTCCAGCAGCGGAACCGGCTCGGGCGGCTGCTCTCGGCGATCGCCCAGAACCCGAGCCTCCTCGGGCTCGGGATCGACGAGGACACCGCCGGCGTCGTCGGGCCGGACGGGGTCATGGAGGTCATCGGTCGCGGGAGCATCA
>DASQFM010000105.1:0-5143 GCA_035633135.1 Candidatus Eiseniibacteriota bacterium | reverse complement strand
AGCTCCGGGCCCTGGCCGATGGCGAGCAGGACTCGATCGCAGGGGATGGTGAACTCGGTGCCGGGGGCCGGCTCCGGGCGCCGCCGCCCGGAGGCATCCGGCTCGCCGAGCTGCATCCGGATGAACTCGACGCCGGTGACGTTGCCCTTGTTGTCGGTGAGGACCCGTGTCGGGCCGGCCTGGAAGATCGCGGTGACGCCTTCCTCGATGGCCTCGTGGACCTCGTTGGCGGCGGGCATGTCCTTCATGTCGCGGCGGTAGACCAGCGTCACCTCCGAGGCGCCCTGGCGGATCGACGTCCTCGAGCAGTCCATCGAGGTGAAACCGCCGCCGATGACGACGACCCGCTTGCCGCGGTGGCCGGGGTAGGGCAGGCCCAGCGTCGCCGTCCGCAGGTACTCCAGCCCATCGAGGACCTCAGCGGCATCCTCGCCGGGCACGCCCAGCGTGTTGGTGTCGTAGCAGCCGATCGCGATCAGGACCGCGTCGTAGCCCTGCAGCTGGAGATCGTCGAGGGTGAAGTCGCGGCCGAGGCCCTGGTTGCAGACGACGCGGCCGCCCAGCCGGGTCACCGACTCGTACTCGCCCTCCAGGACCTCGACCTTCGGCAGGCGGTACTGGGGGATGCCGTAGCGGAGCATCCCGCCCGGCGCCGGATCTCGCTCGAAGACCGTGACGTCGTGCCCGTTGATGAGCAGGTAGTAGGCGGCGGCCATGCCGGCCGGGCCGGAGCCGATGACGGCCGCGCGGCGGCCGGTCGTGGGCTGGACCTCGAACGGCACCGGCGGATCGAGGCCCTCGTCGAGCATCGACTTGATGACCATGTCGCCGGCGTAGCGGTGGCTGTCGCGGATGGCGATCGCCTCATCGACCTCGTCGCGGCGGCAGTGGTCTTCGCAGGGCGCCGGGCACACCCGGCCGAGGACCGAGGGGAACGGGATGGTCCGCTTGAAGATCCGGGTCGATTCCCGGAAGTTGCCCTCGGCGTTCTGCTTGAGGAAGCCCGGGATGTCGATGTGGCTGGGACACTTGTTCTGGCACGGCGGCAGGCAATAGGCGTTGTGGTCGGAGAAGATCAGCTCCAGGTTGGTCCGCCGGAGGCGCCGGATCTCGTCGGTCTGGGTCTGGACCTTCATCTCCGGCTCGGCCAGGCGCGAGCACGAGATCGGTGGGTGCTCCTCGCCTTCGACGGCGACGACGCACATCCGGCAGGCCCCGAAGCCGGGCAGCTTCGGCTCGTAGCACAGCGTCGGAATCTCGATCCCGTTGTCCCGGCAGACCTCCAGGATCGTCTGGCCTTCGAGGCCCTCCACGACCCGGCCGTCGACCTCGATGCGGATGGCCGGGGTCGACTGCGGCCGCTGCGGCGACTGGGTCGTCAGCAGCCGCTCACCGGGTGACGGCTCGAGCGGCGCCAACGTCGGCAGCTTGGCCGGCTTGTCGGGGCGGCTCTCCGGCGTGCGGATGATCAGGTCCGTCATCGGGGCGTTCTCAGTGGGCCGGGCTGGGTGCGGGCTTGGTCCCGGGGGTGGGCTTCGCGCCGGCGGCGGCCGCCAGCGAGATCGGCCGGCACACGCCGGCCGGGCAGATGCCCCGCTCGAGGTGCGCGTCGATCTCGTCCCGGAAGTATCGCAGCCCGCTCATCAGCGGGAGCGTCGCCAGCCGCTCGTGGTCGCACAGCGCCGAGCCGACGATGTCGGCCGACAGGTCGATCGCCAGCCCGAGATCACCGGCCCGCGACGTACCGTCCGCCAGGCGCTCGGCGATCTCCGCCAGCCGCCGCGTGCCGATCCGGCACGGGATCGTCTTGCCGCAGGCTTCGTCTGCGCAGTAGCGGGTCAGCACGCGGGCGAGATCGACCACGCAGGCCCGATCGTCGGCGACCACCACCGAGCCGGAGCCGATGTGGCCGCCGGCCGCCCGGATGGCCTCGAAGGTGTACGGCGTGTCGAGGGCGGCGGCCGGGAGGATGCCGCCCGACGGCCCGCCAACGAGCACGGCCTTGGTCTTGCGCGCCTTGCCACCTCCGGCCAGGCCGACGATGTCGCGCAGGGGCGTGCCCAGCGGAACCTCGGCGACGCCGGCGCTGTCTGCGCCGCGAACCTGGACAAGGATCGTTCCGGGTGCCTCGGGCAGGCCGACCGCGCGGAACGCGTCGGCGCCGTTGCGCACGATCCACGCCGCCGCGGCCAGCGTCTGGACGTTCTGGACGACCGTCGGCATACCGCGCAGGCCGTTCGTCGCCGGATGCGGCGGCCGCTGCTCGGGCTGGCCGCGCTTGCCGTCCAGCGCCTTCAGGAGGACCGTTTCCTCGCCCAGCATGAATGCCCCCTGGATCGGCCGGACCTCGATCTCGACCCGCCGACCGCTGCCGAACGCGTCGTCGCCAAGGAAGCCGGCGTCGCCCGCGGCACGAAGGACGGCCTCGAGCGCCTGGATGGCCTCGGTCGCCTCAGCGCGCACGGCGATGAACGCCTCTTCGGCGCCGATCGCCCAGGCGGCGATCGCGGTGCCCTCGATGACCCCGATCGGGTCGAGCTCCATCAGCGTCCGGTCGGTCGCCGAGGCCGGGTCGGCGCCGTAGCCGTTGGCCACGACGTAGCGCGCCGGCGCCTGCGTGGCCGCCGCCGCCCGCCATTTGTCCGCCGTCCTGTACCCACCACCACCGCGGCCCCGAAGCCCGGCGTCGGCGATCAGCGCGACGATTGCCGCTGGCCCGAGCTCGCGAATCGCACGTCGCAGGCCGTCGAACCCATCGAGCGCGACGGTCTCGGCCGCGGATCGGCCGGCGGCCGTTGACTTGCCGGCGGGGCCGTCTGTGACGCCACCGCGCCCGCCGGCCGGTTTGGCCTTCGATCCATCCCCGCCACCGCGGCGGGAGAGCAGGACCGCCGGCCAGTCTGCCGGCGTCTGCAGCAGCTCGGTCATGCGGGGGGCTCGGTCGCGCGACCGCTGTCGCCGCCGGCGCCCGCACCATTCGGGGCGGGGGTCCCGTGCAGGGCGGCAGACAGTCCCGCCACGAAGCCGGGGTCGGCCGGCCGCCGAGCCGCCACCGCGCCGGTCTGCTCCTTCGCGCTCGAGGGCGCGAACCGCAGGTGGCTGTAGTACGACGCCGTCCCGTAGAGCATCGCGTACCACGCCCCGGTCTTCTGGCTGATGTGCTTCAGGGCCGCGACGGACAGGTGGCCGTAGGCCGCCTGGGTCGCCTCGAAGATCTGGAGCATGTGCCTGGGATCGAAGTCGTGGGCATCGAGGATCTCGTCCAGCGTCTTCGGATCGAAGACCGTGAAATGCTCGTACGCCTCGTCCGGGACGGTCCGGCCGGAGCGCCGCAGGGCCGACTCTTCGCGTCGCTCGCCATACGTCTCGGGCGGACCCCAATGGACGTGGAAGCGGCCCTTCGTATCCATCCCGCCCATGTCGATGCATTCGATCGGGCAGGCCTGGGCGCACTGGAAGCAGGTCTCGCACTTGAGCGCGCCCCACTCGTCGTACAGCAGCTGCAGCCGGCCGCGGAAGCGCGGCGCGACGTCGGCCTTGACCTCGGGGTAGCGGACGGTCGCCTTCGGCTCGAAGAACCGGCGCAGCGTCAGGGCCATCCCCCGAGCCAGCCCCAGGCCCGGTACGAAGCCGCTCATCGTCGCGTCACCCGACCACGATCACGGCGAGCGCCGTCACGAACAGGTTGAGCAGCGACGCCGGCAGCAGCCACTTCCAGGCGAAGCCCATCAGCTGATCGATCCGGACGCGGGGCAGGGTGCCGCGCATCCAGACGAACACGAATACAAGGGCGAAGGCCTTGCCGAGGAACCAGAACAGTCCGGCAACGGCCTCGAAGCTGATGTAGGCCCACACGAAGAAGACCGCGCCGGCGAGGACGTTGAAGAGCACGAACCCGACGATCAGGGCGACCCACCAGCGGGTCTTGCTCCGGAACAGGTACAGCGGCGCCGCCAGCACGAGCGTGCCGATCAGCGGCACCAGCGCGACCAGGAACAGCAGGCCGATGCCGAGCGAGCCCAGGTCGATCGTCAACGCGATGTGCGGGAGCGGGATCGGCGCGTTCCAGCCACCGAGGAACAGGACGGAGATGATCGCGGAGACGATGAACACGTTGATGTACTCGGCGAAGAAGAAGAACCCGAAGCGCATGCCCGAGTACTCGGTCGCGAAGCCGGCCACGATCTCCGAGTCGGCCTCGGTCAGGTCAAACGGCGTCCGGTTGGCCTCGGCCGTCGCGGCGATGAAGAAGATCAGGAAGCCGAGGGGCTGGCGGAACGCGTACCAGTCGAAGAACCAGCCCGATTGCTGCTGGACGATCTGGTTGAGGCTGAGCGTCCCCGCCAGGATCACGATTCCGACGACCGACAGCGTGAGCGGAATCTCGTAGCTGACGATCTGGGCCGCGGAGCGAAGCCCGCCGAGCAGCGAGTACTTGTTGAAGCTGGACCAGCCCCCCATCAGGAGGCCGACGACAGTCATCCCGCCGATCGCGAAGAAGAACAGCAGGGCGAGGTTGAAGTCCTGGCCGTACAGGCCCGGTGCGAAGGGGATCACGAGCGCGCTCAGGATCGCCGCGGCGAACACGACGACCGGCGCCCAGGTGAAGACCACCGCGTCGGCTCGGGTCGGGGTGAAGTCCTCCTTCATGAGGACCTTCAGGCCGTGCACCGTCGAAAGGAGGGTGCCCCACGGCCCCACCCGATCGGGTCCGATCCGGAGGTTCATGAGGGCGATGATCTTCATCTCCATGTAGATGATTACGAACGCGACCGGCGGGGCGAGCAGCAGCAGGACCAGCGCCGCCACCGCGAAGCGGACGATGTCGATGTGGTAGATGAGGATGTCGAGGATCGTTCCGCCGAACAGGATGATCGTCACGACCAGGCCGGTCGTGAGCACCGCCCCCAATGGGATCAGGATGAACAGCGCCTTCCCCGGCAGCGTCAGCCGGTCCCAGGTTCTAGCGAGTGCTGTCATTCGCGGGGCTCCCGCTGGGGCGGCCCATGCCTGCGTTGGTGGCTGCGTGCGCTCACTTACGCACCTTGAGGTGCGCGCGTTCACGTACTCGCCGCCGCCTTGGCCTGAACACGCCCGAGCGTGAGGGATGCAATTCGGTCACTTGTCGACCCCGCCCATGATC
>DASQFM010000104.1:0-10975 GCA_035633135.1 Candidatus Eiseniibacteriota bacterium | reverse complement strand
GATGTACGACATCCCGGAGCGGGCCGAGGTCCGCAAATGCATCATCACCGAGGAGACGATCCGGAGCGGTCGCCTGCCGCTGCTGCTGACCAAGACCGAGGTCGACAAGGGCGTCGACGAGACGAACTACGAGGACTGGATCGCCGCCCAGGGCGCCAGCGCGTAAGCCGGCACCGAGGAGCGCGCGGCTCGCGCGCCAGTCCCAGGCGCTATTCGCGCGCCAGTCCCAAGCGACCCGTCGCGGTGCCGGGCCCCAGCTCTTCACGCACGGTTCCCGAATGAGCCGGCGAGGGTGGCACCCCGCCGCGGTGGCGGGCGCACCGTCGCGTCCCCCGAGCCGTTCGCGCTCAAGTTTCCGGGCCCCAGCTCTTCACGCACGTTTCCGAATGAGCCGGCGAGGGTGGCACCCCGCCCGGGTGGCACCCCGCCCGGGTGGCGGGCGCACCGTCGCGTCGCCCCCGAGCCGTTGGCGCTCAAGCTTCCGGGCCCCAGCTTTCCGACAAATGTTCCTGTGCTGCACTTCGTGGCCGCCGAACTCGAGCAGCTTGAGCCAGGCGTCCCTGTGACGGCACTTCTGTCAGATCCTGCGCCTTCCCGCGTCCATCGGGTTCCTGACAGGAACTTATGACGGAAAGGGAGACGCTCAGGGACGAGATCTGAGCGCGTCCTCCGCCGGGACACCTGCCAGGAACCAGATCGCGCTGAACGCTGTGTCCGGCCGCCGCAGCCAGGCGCGAGTCTCTCGACTTCGAGCCGGGTAGACGCTCGCCATTGTCAGACGTGTCGATCGACGATCCGCCGGACGGTGCGGTCGTTCGGAAGGATGAGGAGACGCGCGGTCACGCGCGGCCTCCAGCCGAATCGAGTGGCGGCCAGACGAGGCGCGAGCTGTACCTTGATGTCAAGAACACGGTTCGTCTCCTCGATCGAGCCGAGCGCGGTCTTGATCTCGCAAACCGCGACCGTCCGCTCCGGCTCGTGCGCCGCGAGGATATCGATCGAGCCACGCTCGCCGAACTCCGAGAACGAAACCTCGACCGCCGTGTTCCAACCGCGCCGATTCAGGATGGACAGCGCGTGCTCGACCAGGCTGGCGTGGCCTGCATCGAGAAGCCGATCGGCCGCAGCTCCGTTCCACCAGGCCGTCATTCGTGCGCGGGCGCCAACGGCGTCGAAGATGCGGCGGACCCGATCGAGGGGGACTCGCCCGGCCTCTCCGCCCTCGACGAGCATGACGTCCCTCCTTGGCACCGTGGCCGCAACGGCGACGTCCGCCTGGCGCTGCCCGCTCCGCCTGCGCATGGCCCGAAGGAGCTGGCCCAGGCGCTCATCGTCAGAGGTGGGCATCCCTGCATGATCGGGATCGACCCTTGGCTGAGGATTTGCGACCGCGCCGAGCGCGAGCGGCACGATGACAACGCGCGCTTGTTGGTCGATTTGCGCCGGCGCTTGATTTGCGCCGGCGCTGCGGGCCTCTCTGCTAGACTCCGCGACTCACGGCGATGACCGAGAGGAGCGTCCACATCGGCCCCGAAGCGAGCGCGGGATGGTGCGAGCCGCGCGGGGACCCTGGCGCGAAAGTCGCTCGCGAGCCGCACGGCTGACGCCCGATAGCGCGTCGAGAGGGCGCCGGACCCAGGCCATCCGCGATGAGCGGCAGGCACCGACGCCGAACCAGCTGGTGGTACCACGACCCCGTTCGTCCGCTGGACGAGCGGGGCATTTGATTCTCCGGGCCGAAGCGGCTCGGGAGGACGGCTCGGCCCGGCGGCAGCCGGGATCGAAAACTGTCGCGAAGGGCGAGCGAGAAAGGGCAGCTGCAATGACGGAGACGCGAAGGCCGATCGGCAGCCGCAACTGGACCGCCAGGCGAGCGGGACGGCAATGACGGAGACGCGAAGGCCGATCGGCAGCCGCAACAGGACCGCCAGGCGAGCGGCACGGCAATGACGCTTGAGCCGCGCGAGCTGCCGAAGGCGTACATCCCGGCTGAGTTCGAGGCCGGGATCTACGAACGCTGGCTGGCCGCCGACGTCTTCGCGCCCGACGGCGCGGGTTCGACCGCCAATCCCAACGCCGAGCCGTTCGTGATCATCCAGCCGCCGCCCAACATCACGGGGGCGCTGCACCTCGGCCACGCGCTGACGTCGACCCTCGAGGACACGATGGTCCGGCGGGCCCGGATGCAGGGCCGCCCGACCCTGTGGCTGCCCGGCCTCGACCACGCCTCGATCGCGGCGCAATACGTCCTCGATCGGATCCTCGCCGCCGAAGGCGAGAGTCGGGAGAGCCTCGGCCGCGAGCGCTACCTCGAGCGGATGTGGCAGTTCATCACCGAGACCCGCGAGGTGATGCTGCGCCAGCAGCGCCGGATCGGCGCCTCGCTCGACTGGAGCCGCCTGCGGTTCACGATGGACGAGGGCTCGGCCCGGGCGGTCCGCGAGGCGTTCACCCGCCTCCATCGCGAGGGCCTGGCGTACCGCACCGAAGCCCTGGTGAACTGGTGTCCCGGCTGCCGGACCAGCGTCTCCGATCTCGAGGTCATCCCCACGCCCGAGACCGGCACGCTCTGGACGATCCGCTACCACCTCGTCGACGAGGCGACCGGCGAGCCCGATCCCGACGCGACGATCGCCGTGGCCACCACCCGGCCGGAGACGATCCTCGGCGACACCGGCGTTGCCGTGCGCCCCGACGACGAGCGCTACCGCGGCCTCGTCGGCCGCACGGTCCGGATCCCCTTCGTCGAGCGCGACGTGCCGATCATCGCCGATGACGTCGTGGACCGATCGTTCGGCACCGGCGCCGTGAAGGTCACGCCGGCCCATGACCAGACCGACTACGAGACTGGGAAGCGCCACGGGCTCCCGATGATCACCGTCCTGGCCGACGACGCGTCGATCAACGAGGCGGGCGACGGGTACGTCGGGCTCGACCGGTACGACGCCCGGACGCGGATCCTGGCCGACCTCGAAGCCCGCGGCGACCTCGTCGAGGCAAGGCCGCACGAGATGCTCATCGGGCGCTGCCAGCGCTCCAACGATGTCATCGAGCCGCGCCTCAAGACCCAGTGGTTCATCCGGACCGAGCCGCTCGCCGCGAAGGCCCTCGAGGCGACTCGCGACGGCCGGACCCGGATCGTGCCGTCTCGCTTCGAGAAGGTCTGGGAGCACTGGATGACCAACATCCGGGACTGGAACGTGTCCCGCCAGCTGTGGTGGGGCCATCGCATCCCGGCCTGGTACTGCCCCGACGGGCATGTCACTGTCTCGGCCGAGTCGGTGGGCCCCGCGGCATGCGAGACGTGCGGCCGTCCGGCGTCGGAGCTCACCCAGGATCCGGACATCTTCGACACCTGGTTCAGCTCCGGGCTGTGGCCGTTCTCGACCCTCGGCTGGCCCGACGACACGGAGGATCTGCGCCGCTACTACCCGGGCTCGGTGATGGAGACCGGCTACGACATCATCTTCTTCTGGGTGGCCCGGATGATGATGCTCGGCAGCCACTTCATGGGCGAGGAGCCGTTCCACAAGGTCTACCTGCACGGCCTGGTCAAGGACCCCTACGGCCAGCGGATGTCGAAGACGAAGGGCAACGTCGTGGATCCGCTCGAGGCGATCTCGACGGCCGGGGCGGACGCGTTGCGCTTTGCGCTGGTCAACGGCACCTCGCCCGGCAGCGACCAGAAGTTCCGGACCGAGAAGCTCGAGGACGGCCGGAACTTCGCGAACAAGCTCTGGAACGCAAGCCGCTTCGTCCTCGGCGCGAGGCCGGCCACGATTGCCGCGGCAGCCGAGCGCCAGGCGCCGGATCCGGCGGCCATGGGCGTCGCCGAGCGGTGGATCGCGTCGCGGGCCGCCGCGGCGGTCGAGGCGGTCGATCGGGCGTTCGAGGATGACAACTACGGCGAGGCTACTCGCGTTCTCTACGAGGCGATCTGGTCGGAGTTCTGCGACTGGGGGCTCGAGGTGGCCAAGACGCGCCTCTCGGACGGCGGGCTCTCGGATCGGGAGCGTCGGGCGACCTGGTGGACCCTCGTCGATGCGCTCGACACCTTCCTCCGGCTACTCCACCCGGTGATGCCCTTCGTCACCGAAGCGCTGTGGGGCGCCCTGCCGCATCGGTCGGACGATCCGTCGCTCCTCATCACTGCCCGCTGGCCGGCGGCCGGTCCACGGGAGGCGGCGACCGAGGCAGCCGTGGCCGTGATCATCGAGCTGATCCGGGGCGTCCGGAACGCCCGCGCCGAAGGTGGCATCGCTGCCTCGGCATGGCTTCGGGTGGACGTCCTCGTGCCGTCCGAGCTCGTGGAGACCTTCGAGTCCCTCCGGCCGGCGATCGAGCGGCTTGCCCGCGCGCGCCCGCTGCTCCGGCACGTCGATCGGGAGGCCATCCTGGCAACCGCGGCCGGTGGGCTGGCCGTCGTCAGCGGCGGGATCGAGGCGATCGTCGCGGCGGCGGACGCCGGCGTTACCGAGGGCGAGCGCCAGCGGCTCGAGCGCGAGCTTGGCGATGCGGAGCGGCAGCTCGTGGCGGCGCGCTCGCGCCTCGCCGACTCCGCGTTCATGGAGCGCGCACCCGCCCGGATCGTTGAAGGCGCCCGCACCCGCGAGGCCGAACTCACCGAGCGGGTGGAACGGCTGCAGGAGTCGCTCGCGCGCTGATCAACTGGCGGGGCCCCATCGTTCAGCTCGCCCTCGTGACGGTTCGGCAGCCTGGTTTTGGTCCTCATCTCGGCCGCGTATTCATCAAATGGAATATCGACGATGAAAAGGCGAGCGACTACCGCGCGGCTCAGGGCTCGGAGGTTGTCGGCAGGTCCGACGCCGCGCCATCGCCCGCGAGGCCGTTCCTCGCGATGACGTCCCGATACCAGCCCGCGCTTCGGCGCGGCGTCCGCCGCTGCGTGGCGTAATCGACGTGAACGAGCCCGAAGCGCTTCGAATAGCCCTCGGCCCACTCGAAGTTGTCGAGCAGCGACCACACGAAATAGCCGCGAGTGTCGACTCCCTCGGCGATCGCCAGCCGAAGCTGGGCGATGTGCGCGGCCAGGTAGTCGATCCGGCGCCGGTCGTCGATTGAGCCATCGGGCGCCGGCTGATCGTCGTAGGCGGCGCCGTTCTCCGAGATCAGCAGCGGCGGCAGGTACGGATAGCTCGCTCGGAGACGGACGAGGAGATCGTGGAGGCCGACCGGGGTGATCGGCCAGCCCATGTCGGTCAGCGGCTCGACGATCGCCTGGCGCACGCCGGCCAGGCCCGGGAAGAGCGCGGCCAGCGGCGGCCCGGGATCGCCGGCCTCGAGCAGCCGATCGAAGTAGTAGTTCACCCCGAGCCAGTCGAGGGGCTCGGCGATTGCCTCCAGGTCACCGGGTTCGACCGGCGGCCGGCCGAAGGCCCGCAGATCTGCGAGGGCATCGGCCGGATAGGACCCACGCAACAGCGGGTCGAGGAAGAGACGGTTCTGGAGGGCATCGATTCGCCGCAGCCCATCGAGCAGCCCCGGAGTCGACTCGGCTCCGACCGCCCTCGCCGGCGCGAGGTTCAGGTAGATCCCGAGCTCGCGGCTCGGATCGATCGCCCGCATCGCCCGGACCGCGAGGCCGTGGCCGAGCAGCAGGTGATGCACCGTGTCGATGGCCCGGGCGGGATCACCCACGCCAGGGGCGTGCGCGCCCGGCGTGCCCAGACCGGCAGCGTGCCCGAGGAAGGCGACGCACCACGGCTCGTTGATCGTGCCCCAGCGTCGGACTCGATCGTGGAGCCGGCCGTACACGATCTCCGCATACTCGACGAACCGGAGCGCCGTCTCGCGGGTCGGCCAGCCGCCCCGGTCCTGGAGCGCCTGTGGCAGGTCCCAGTGGTACAGGGCCACGACCGGCTCGATCCCGGCCTCGACCAGGCTGTCGACGAGGCGGCTGTAGAAATCGAGCCCGGCGGCGAGCGGACGCCCCCGGCCGGTCGGCTGGATCCGCGGCCAGGCAATCGAGAATCGGTATGCCTGCAGGCCGATCCCGGCCATCAGCGTGACGTCCTCGCGGTAGCGGCGGTAGTGGTCGACCGCGATGTCGCCGGTCTCGCCATTCCGCGTTGCTCCGGGCACGCGGCAGAACGTGTCCCAGATCGATGGCCCTCGCCCGTCGGCGGTGGTGGACCCCTCGATCTGGTAGGCCGCGGTTGCCGCGCCCCAGGTGAATCCCGCCGGGAAGGCGGCGAGCCGCGGGTCGTCGGTCATCGTGCCGGGGATCCTCCGGTACCCTCCGGCTGAGTCTAGGTCCAGGCTGGAGGGGGCACACGAAGGGTGGCTGAGACAGAACCCTGGTGGCAGCGGGGGATCGTCTACCAGATCTTCCCGCTGAGCTTCATGGATTCGAACGGCGACGGCATCGGCGACCTGCCGGGGATCATCGCCCGTCTCGGTTACGTCGCGTCGCTCGGGGTCGACGCGATCTGGCTGTCGCCGATCTACCCGTCGCCGATGGCCGACTTCGGCTACGACGTCGCCGACTACACCGACGTCGATCCGCGCTTCGGCAGCCTCGACGACTTCGACCGGTTGGTGAGCGAGGCCCATGGCCGCGGGCTGCGGGTGATCCTCGACCTCGTGCCGAACCACACCTCCGACCAGCACCCCTGGTTCATCGACAGCCGCTCATCCCGCGACGCCTCGAAGCGGGATTGGTACATCTGGCGCGACCCGGCGCCGGGCGGCGGTCCGCCCAACAACTGGGTCAGCTATTTCGGCTCTGGCTGGACGCTCGACCCGGAGACCGGCCAGTACTACTTCCACCAGTTCCGGGCCGAGCAGCCGGAGCTGAACTACGCCAACCCCGCGGTCCTCGAGGCGATGCTGGGGGTCATGCGCTTCTGGCTGGATCGCGGCGTTGACGGCTTCCGCGTCGACGTGATCGCGCTCCTCGCCAAGGACCAGCGCTTCCTCGATGAGCCGCCGAACCCCGGCTATTCGCCCGACCAGCACGCCTATTACGCGGTGCATCACGTCTACACCGAGAATCAGCCGGCGGTCCACGACTACATCCGGGCGATGCGCCGGGTCCTCGACGAGTACCACGAGCGGGTCATGATCGGCGAGCTCGACCCCTTCGAGGGCTACCTCGGCTACTACGGCGAGGACCTCGACGAGGTCCACCTGCCGTTCAACTTCAATCTCTTCTTCGTGCCCTGGCAGGCCGAGGCAGTGCGCCGAACGGCCGACGCCTATGACGCCGCGCTGCCGGCCGGCGCGTGGCCGAACTGGGTGGTCGGCAACCACGACCGGCAACGGGTAGGGAGCCGCGCCGGCATCGGCCAGGCCCGGGTCGTCCAGATGCTCCTGCTCACCCTGCGCGGGACACCGTTCTGCTACTACGGCGACGAGATCGGCATGGCCGACACGCCGGTTCCGGTTGACCGCCTGAGGGACACAGTCGGCTACGACCCCTCGCAGGCGACCCGCTTCTCACGTGACCCCCAGCGGACGCCGATGCAATGGGACGCCACGCGGCCGAATGCCGGCTTCAGCTCGCCCGAGGCTGAGCCGTGGCTCCCGCTGGCGCCCGATTCCGGCACCGTCAACGTGGCGGTCCAGGAGGCTGACGAGCGATCGGTCCTGGCGCTCTTCCGGCGGCTGACCGCGTTGCGGGCCGCCGAGCCTGCCCTCAACGGTGGCGACTACCGGTCCCACCACGCGGGCGATCGCAACGTCTTCGCGTACGAGCGAAGCGACGGCGGGACGCGCGTCCTCGTCGTGCTCAACTTCACGGCCGCCGACAAGCTCGTCGATCTCGGCGCGGTCGCGAGCGACGGCCTCGTGCTCCTGTCGACCGAGCTCGACCGAACGGGTCGTGAGGACTGTGCGACTCTCAGCCTTCGGCCGAACGAGGGCGTGATCCTGCGGATCGGTTGAGGCCCGCGGGTGGTCAGGCGGCGGTTCGCCGCGGCGGCGGGCTGGCAGAGTCACGGATCACGAGCTCGGTCGGGAGGAGCATCGATTCGGGCGCTCGACCCGTCTCCACGAACGACATCAGCATCGTTGCGGCGTTCACCCCGATCTCGCGAGCGGGGACGTGGACGGTCGTGAGCGCCGGGATGACCAGCCGCGAGATCGGCAGGTCGTCGAACCCCGCGAGCGACAGGTCGTCGGGAACGCGCAACCCCGCGGCGCGCGCAGCGTGCAGTGCGCCCAGGGCGACCTCGTCGCTGGCCACGAACGCAGCGGTCGGCCGAATCCGGTTGGCCAGCAGCGATTGCATGGCCTCGAATCCGCTCCGCTCGTCGTAGTTGCCGTAGCGGATGAAGGCATCTTCGACCGGCAAGCCGTGGGCCTCGAGCGCGGCCCGGTAGCCTTCCGAGCGCCCGGCCGCTTCCCGGACTGCCTCCGCCGGGTGGGCATTGGTGATGCACGCGATCCGCCGGTGCCCGAGCGCGATCAGGTGCTCCACGGCAGTGCGCGCTGCCGTCCGGTTGTCGACGTCAACGAACGGGAGGTTGCTGCCGGGAAGCGCACCCCACAGGACGACCGGCACGCCGTCGGCATGCAGCGCGAGGAGCGCGTCGTCGTCGGCGCGGGCGCCCGAGAAGATCAAGCCGTCGATGTGGCCTTCACGAACCAGGCTGAGGTAGTGGACCGGGCGGCTCGGATCGAGCGGCTCGATGAGCAGCCGCGAGCCGGCGGGTCCGGTGATCGACGTGATTCCCTCGATGACCGGGCCCAGGAACGCGTCGGCGCTCAGCCGGCCGTAGGACTGGCGGACGATCAGCCCGATCGTTCCGGTCCGCTGCCGGCGCAGCGACCGGGCGGCGGCATTGACGTGGTAGTCGAGCTCGCTCGCGGCTTCGAGCACGCGTCGGCGGGTGGTCTCGCTGACCCGCGTCCCGGGCTTGTTGTTGAGCACGATCGAGACCGTCGCCCGCGAGACTCCGGCAAGACGCGCGACGTCGAAGCTCGTCGGAGATCGTCTGGCCATACGCCCCCGTGAGGCGGGAAGCAGCTGCCTATTGACTGGCGTAACGTGGATGCTATAACACGTGTAACCCGCGACGGGCCGCCTGGCATGAGGCTCCGACCCAACCATGAGATCCCCGAGCATCGAGCGCGCCACCCAGGTTGGGGTCCGCGCGCGCCGTTGCCTCCGATGGGACCTCGTTCTCCGCGAACCGGTCAACCACCCGGACCCCTGACCTTGGCTTCTTTGAGCCCCCGGCCAGGTGGAGGCAGGCTGCCGGGGCCGCGGACTTCTCCGGAGTACTACTATCCCCAGTTAAGTGGCTGAACAGGAGGAGGAGCAATGATCCATTCGTCACTCGGCGGACGGTCGCGGGCTATCGCCCTCGGCGCCGTCGCCATCCTCGTCATCGCGGCCTGCGGCACCACCACCGGCACGGCAGCGCCGGCTGTGACGACCGCTCCCGGCGCTACCACCGCCCCCGCGTCGGGCGGCACCGGCCAGGTCGGCGGTCAGGTCAATGTCTGGACGGCATGGGGCGGCGGCGAGCTGGCCGCCTACCAGGAGGTCCTCAAGCCGTTCATCGACCAGACCGGGATCCAGGTCAACCTGCTGACGATCCGCGACCAGGATCTGCAGCTCAGCAACAACGTTGCGGCCGGGACGAGCCTGCCCGATATCGCCAATCCACCCAATCCGCAGCGCTACACGGAATGGGCCCAGACGGGCATCATGAAGGCCGCCGAGGACTACCTCAGCGCCGATGACCTGACGGCCTACCTCGCCAACACCTACGGGGCCCTCACGGCCGACAACGCCGCCAACGGCGTGGTCGACGCAAAGCATTACCTGATGTTCGTCAAGACCCAGGTCAAGGGCCTGATCTGGTACAACCCGAAGGTCTTTACCGGCACCGCGCCGGCGACGTGGGACGAGCTGAACGCCATCCAGCCGCCATCGGGCACCAGCCTGTGGTGCGCGGCGTTCGAGTCCGGCGACGCCTCCGGCTGGCCGGCGTCCGACGACATCGCCAACATCATCATGCGTCAGTCCGGCGAGCAGGTGTACGTCGACTGGTACAGCGGCAAGGTGAAATGGACCTCACCGGAGATCAAGCTCGCCTACCAGACCTTCGGCCAGAAGGTCGCGGCGGACAAGGTCTACGGCGGGCCAAACACGGTGCTGTCGACGAACTTCCAGAAGGCCGGCGACCCGCTCTTCACCACGCCTCCGGGCTGCCTCTTCATGGAGCAGGCCACATTCATGACCGGGATCATGGAGACCAACACCCCGGGCATCGAGGCTGGAACGGATTACGACTTCTTCCCGCACCCGAAGTTCAACGACCAGTACGCCGGCAACATCGAGGGCTTCGCGGACTCGTTCGTGATGTACAACGACACCCCGCAGTCCCGAGCGCTGATGGCGTACATGATGTCCGATCAGGCCCAGCAGATCTGGGTTGACCAGGGCGGCACCCTTTCCGCGAGCAAGAACATCACCAAGTACCCGGACCTGGTCTTCGAGAAGGCCGCCACCGTGGTGGGCGGTGCGAAGAACATCCTCCTCACAGCCGGCGACCAGATGCCTTCCGACATGCAGCACGCGTTCTGGAAGTCACTGCTCGACTACACCAACGATCAGTCGCAGCTCGATTCGATCCTGGCCAGCCTCGACGCGGTCCAGGCCTCCGCCTACACTCCCGCGCCATAGGAGAACGTCAGACCATTCATCGTGCGGTCGGGGCCACGGCTGATGCCGGGCCCCGACCGATAACCCCACTCACGGGAGTACGCGATGGACCAGCGGATCCTCTACGCGGTGATCGCCGTCATCGGCGTCCCGATCGTGCTCTTCGGCTACATCCAGCTCGGCGAGGCGCTCCTCGAACGCCTGCCGAAACGGATCGCCGCAAGGATGCGGCCGTACCTCTGGGTGTTCCCGGCGGTCGGCTTCGCGACCGTGTTCATGGTCCTTCCGACCCTCAACACTGCCGTCATCAGCTTCCAGGACGCGAAGGGCAACTGGGTC
>DASQFM010000103.1:0-2929 GCA_035633135.1 Candidatus Eiseniibacteriota bacterium | reverse complement strand
CAGGTTGACGATCCGGGAGCCGGGCGCCGCCTCGCGGATCCGATCGAGATCGCCGGCCCGAACTCGGGCCGAGAGGATCGGGCTGACGGCAATCGCGAGGGGCACTCCCCCCGGACCTCGGCCGGGGCCGGCTGCCTCGCTCGTCCGGCGGTCGGGCGCGTCGCCCACGCCGGTCATGCCAGGTTCGTCGCTCATGCCGCCGGCGGCCCGTCGAGGACACGCGCGATCCAGGCCGAAGGATCGGCGATCTCCTCGGGCCGCGGCAGCGTGTGCGGACCTTCCCAGATCCGGCTCAGCGCCGGGCGCCCGCGGGCCTCGGCGACGGCCCTCACGAACTGCTCGCCCCGCTCGTACTGCTCCATCTTGAGATCCATGCCCGTGATCCGGAGGATCGCCCGCTCGAACGGGGTCCGGCGCTGGCGCCGGTCATGGAAGCGGGCGGAGATCATCTCAACGTCCGGCACGAGGCCCCGGCCGACCTCGTCCATGATGTAGTCGCTGAATCCCTCGAGCAGGCTCATCACGGCCTGGGTCTCGCGGAACAGGCGGCGCTGCTCGTCGGTCATCAGCCATTCCAGCCAGTGCTCGCCCGCGGCCTCGCCACGAAGGGCGCGCGTGATCGCCCGGCGGGTGTCCCGGCCCAGCGTCGCCGCGCTGCCGCTGAAGAGGCTCAGCTGCCGCTCGAGGCGCTCGGCCAGGTACGGCCGGAGCCAGCGATTGCCCTCGAACTCGAAGGCGTGGGTGGTCTCGTGCAGGGCGATCCAGGTCCGGAACGGCGCAACCGGGACGCCGAGAGCGTGGGCCGTGCCCCGGATGTTCTCCTCGACGAACAGCAGCCGCCCGTCCTCGGCCTCGGCCGACAGGATCGCCAGGTCGTACTGGCCCAGGACGCGGGTGCCCATGAAGCCGAGGAGGAAGCCGAGCTGGCGGCTGGTGACCCAACGGTTCGCGAGGGCCATCGTGGCCCTGGTCAGGCCGCCACCGGTGGGCACGACCTGATCGAGCAGATCTGCCTCGATGCGGGTGATCAGGGTCTTGAACGTTCCGACGTTGGCCCGCACCCAGCCGGCGCGATCGACGACGCTGGCTCGCTCTACCACCCCCGGGAGTGGCGTCCCGAGGGCCTCGCCGAGTCGCGGGACCACCTTGGACATGGCCTCGCGGTAGGCACCCTCCGCGGCGTCGAGCTCGAGGCGGCTCAGGCGGCCTGGCGCGCGCTCGACCCGGGCGATCGCGAGGCGCTCGACCGCGGCCCAGTCGACCAGCCCGCGCCTGGCGGCTCGCTCGGCGCGCCGGCCCAGGACCGTCGCCGCGGCGCCGATGACGGTGCCGACCACGAACCCGGCCTGCCAGCGCCGATCACCCCGCCAGCTGCGCTGGCGCCGCTCGGTCATCTGGTGCTGCCGACGCGTGACGTCGGCAGAGCGCCGGCCGCGCTGGCGGACGGGTGCGCCCGACCCGCCACCGAAGCAGCCGGCTGAGCGAGGTCGATCCCGGCAACGTCAGGAAAGGCGTCGCCGAACATGCGCCTGGCGATCGACCGGAAGACCTCGATGTCGCCGGTGGTCAGCTGCACGTGGACGGGTGCGGCTCCGGAAACGCGGCCGGCCGCGCCGCCGCCGGACCGGCCGCTCGCTGCGTCGGCTTCTCCTCCAGGCCCTGCGGGTGCCTCGAGCCCATTGATCGACAGCAGATCCGCAAGCGCCGAGGCAGTCGCCGAGGCGGAGTCGACGATCGCGATCCCCTCGCCGGCGGCCTGCTCGAGCGCTGCTCGCAGCAGCGGATAGTGGGTGCAGCCCAGGAGCAGGGTGTCGATCCGGGCCGACGCTGGCAGCGGGAAGACGAAGTCGCCCGTGCGGTCACGCTCGCCGAGTAGCGGCGCGAGGGCGTCCCGGACCGCGCCGTCGACCGCCGGACCGATCAGCATGCCGGCTTCGACCATCGGCACCAGCTCCGGTGTCGCGTGCTCGTAGACCTCCAGGGCCGGATTCTCATCCTTGATCGCCGCAAAGTAGGCGTGCGAGCGGATCGTCGCCGGCGTTGCGATGACGCCAACACGACGGTTTCGGGTCGTCAACGAGGCCGTCACCGCCCCGGGCCGGATGACGCCAAGGACCGGCAGGTCGTAGCGGCGCCGCAGGTCACCCAGCGCTACCGCGGTCGAGGTGTTGCACGCCACGACGACGGCCTTGACGTCCCGCGCCACGAGCGCATCGATTGATTCGGTGGAGAACGCCCGGACCTCGTCGTCGGACCGTGTGCCGTACGGCGCCCGAGCGTTGTCACCGAGATAGATCGTCGATTCGCCGGGCGTTCGGCGGAGGATCTCGCGGAGCACGGTGAGGCCGCCCACGCCGGAGTCGAAGACGCCGATTGGTCGCGGATCAGACACTCGATGCGCGCTCCCCTACCGCGCAGCGACCGCGGCCCGCTCGCGCAGTGCCAGTAGCTCGCGAGCAACCTTGATGACGTCCTTGCTCACGGCGGCATCGGGATCGGACAGGACGAACGGAACGCCACGATTGTTGGCGCCCACGACAAGCATCCAATCGGACCCGACGCTGTGGTCGGGCTCCCGACCGATGGCAGTTGCGAGGTCGCGACCCTCGGTGCCGCCCTTCTCCGCGCGGTTCACCAGGAAGCGCACCTTGTCCGGGGGGTAGCCGATCTTGGCAAACGTCTCGCCGACGGCGGTCGTGTTCCGCAGCGTGGCGTGCTCCTGGACGACGATCTGGAGGATGTTGTCGGCCTGGTCGAGAAACGCCAGGTTCAGCTCGTCGAGGGTGACCCCGACGTCGACGACGATCAGTTCATAGAGTCGCCGCAGCACCGAGACGACCTTGTCGACGTCGCGCGGCGAAACCATCTCGGCCATCTCCACGCGGGGCGGCGCGAGCAGCACGTCCAGCCCGGACGGTTCGCGCCACAG
>DASQFM010000102.1:0-6318 GCA_035633135.1 Candidatus Eiseniibacteriota bacterium | reverse complement strand
GCACGCCGTCGGGCGGCGGCACCTGCATGTTGGCGTAGTACCCCTTCATCGAGGGCGGCAGCCACTTGTAGGAGTCGGTCATGGGGTGAGGGTATCGCTTGAGGGGGCTAGAAGTTAGAGGCTGGAAACGCCGCGCTAGTGTACGTGATTGGCCCGGGAAAAGGTGAGAGCCCCGCGCTTGTGGCGTGGGGCTCTCATATGCCCTGGCAGTGGCCTATTTTCCACAGAGGGTTGCCCCCCCAGTATCGTCGGCGCTGAGGCGTTTCACTACCGTGTTCGGGATGGGAACGGGTGGGGCCACCTCGCTCTAAGCACCAGGAATATTCTGTTGTGAAGGCCGGAGGTTAGGCTGGAGATCTCGGGGCGAACCCTCCAACCTCCAACATCTAACATCCAGCGACTAACCTTGGTAGCGGGGGAAGGATTCGAACCTCCGACCTTCGGGTTATGAGCCCGACGAGCTGCCGCTGCTCCACCCCGCGACCTTGAATTCTAGCGGAGCGGTCCAGATCTGACAATCGCACCACTGTGGGGAACAGGCTCAGCCCGCGCCCACGGCTCGAAGAAGGAGCGCGAAGCCGTCCTCGCTTCCCGCCCATCGTCGGCGAAGCCCTTCGACCCCGACGCGCCGCCGGACGTAGCGCAGGGCGACGATCGCGACGACCACGTCGTCGAGCGGCCCGAGGACCGGGATGAACTCGGGGATGAGGTCGATCGGGCTGACGATCCAGATCACCAGGCCGACCAGCACGAACCGCACGTCGAGCGGCGCAGTCCGATCCCCGATCAGCGAGCGCAGCAGCCGCAGCACGTCGGGGACGACCCGGACCAGCTCGCGGATGGGGACATCCTTCGGTCGAAGCAGCCAGAACAGGACGAGCAGCGCCGCCCACAGCGCGAGCAGGCCGACGACGATGCCCGCGATCAGGCCGATGTCCACGCCCCTACCGTCCGCGCATCCGGGGCCGGGTCCGTCGCCTCAGCCGGTGCTCTGGAGGCCGGCTGCCACGCCGTTGACGGTGAGCTGGACCAGCCGCAGCAGGCGGTCTCGATCGGGGTCGTCCGAACCGAGCGAGCGGAGGCGACCGAGCAGCCGGACCTGGAGCTCGGACAGCGAGTCGACGTACGGGTTGCGCAGCGCGATCGAGCGCTGCAGGACCGGCGCCTGATCGAGAAGCCGTTCGCGCCCCGTTACCCGCAACAGTAGCGACGCGGTGCGCTCGAACTCCGTTTCGATGGCGGCCCAGCGCGCCGCGTCGCCCGGCGCCGCGGCGAGGCCGGCATAGAGCCAGGCGACGCCCATGTCCGCCTTGGCCAGGATCATCTCGGCGTTGTCGAACGAGCTCGCGAGGAAGGGCCACGTTCGATATAGCCGGGCGAGCCCGTCGAGGCCCGCCTCGCCGTGTGCGGTGCGGTACGCCTCGAGCGCGGTCCCGAGGCCGTACCAGCCGGGAAGGTTGATCCGGGACTGCGACCAGGCGAAGGTCCACGGGATCGCCCGCAGCTCGTCGATCGCCGGCGGGCTCGCGAGCGCCCGCTGCCGGCCGCGAGCCGCCGGCCGCGAGCCAAGCCGCATCTCCGAGATCTCGTCGATCGGCGTGACGGCCCGGAAGAATGCCGCGAAGCCCGGGTCGTCATGGACCAGCGCCCGGTACGCCCGTCGCGAGGTCTCCGCCAGCTCGCCGATCGCCGGAGACCCCTCGGCGACGGCCGCCGCGAGGGCCGCATCGTGCTCGGGCGTCGAGGCGACGAGCACCGCGGCCGTCAGCTGCTCGAGCTGGCGCTCGGCGATCGCCAGGTTGGCGTAGTGGGCGGCGATGACCTCGCCCTGCTCGGTCAGCTTGAGCCGGCCATCGATGGACCCGGGCGCCTGGCCCAGGATCGCCCGGTTGGTCGGGCCGCCGCCGCGGCCGATCGCACCGCCACGGCCGTGGAACAGCGTCAGCTCGATGCCACGCCGACGGGCGACTTCGCTCAGCGCGGCCTGTGCCTGGTGGAGCATCCAGGCGGCCGCGAGGAAGCCGGACTCCTTGTTCGAGTCCGAATAGCCGAGCATCACCTCCTGCCGATCGCGCCGGGCATGCAGGTGGTCCCGGTAGCCCGGATCGGACAGCAGGGCATCGAGGATCTGGCCGGCCGAGGTCAGCGCGTCGGCCGACTCGAACAGCGGCACGACGTCGAGCGCGGCCACGGCTTCGGGGGCGCCGGGGCTGGCGAGCCGGGCGAGCTCGAGGACGTCGATCGCGTCGGCCGGTGAAGCCGTGAAGCTGACCACGACGCGGTGACAGGCAGGCTCCCCGTATCGAACCTGGATCGCCCGGATCCCGCGAAACGTGTCCAGGACCTCGCCAAGGGGAACCCCGGCTGCAATCGCGGCGCCCGGCTCGGCGCCGTCCGCAATCGCGGCCCGCGCCGCCCGATGCACGGTCGCGTGCTGGCGGACCTCGAGCGAGGCCAGGTGGAATCCGAACGTCCCGAGCTGCCATCGGAACGCCTGGACCTCGCCCCACGCGACCCGATCCAGGCCGTCCGCCACGAGGCCGGCCTGCAGCTCGCCGAGCTCCGCGTCGAGCTCCCCGGCCGAGGCGTAGGCCGCCGGATCTTGCCTTCGCGGAGCTCCCGGGCTGGGCGCCTCGGCTGTCAGGACATCGCGGGTCCGCCGCAGTCGTTCGGCGACGAAGCCGAAGCGCTGGCGATACGGCTCGTCCGGGAATCGGTCCCGCAGCTGGCGGTCCGTCTCGGGCAGGAGCGTCGCGTCCGCGGCGAGGCGGGCGACGAGCGCCGGCGCCAGCGATCCCGCGAGCGGACCGCCGGGACCGTCTGCGCCGAGGGCCGGCGCCACGGTCTGCATCAGCCGCGTCGCGACGGCCTCGTAGCCGCGCAGCACGTGGTCGGTCTGGATCCGGAGCGTCGCGTCGGTGATCGCCGCCGTCACCGACGGGTTGCCGTCGCGATCGCCGCCGATCCAGGAGCCCCAGCGCAGGAACGCCGGGCTCCGCGGCGGCCGGGTGCCGGTCATCCCGCTGTCGCCGGCCAGCCCGCCGCTCCGGGGACGGGCCCGATCCAGGGCGCCGTCGACGGTCCGGTAGAAGCGCGGGACGACGGAGAACAGCGTCGCGTCGAAGATCGCCATTGCCGTCCGGACCTCGTCAAGCGGGGTCGGGACCACGATTCGCAGGTCCGCCGTGCGCCACAGGATCGTGATCTCCTCGCGCAGGCGGCGCCGGATATCGCGATCCTCGCCGGGCGTGAGACGCGGATCGTCCAGCCGCTCCAGCAGCGCGGCAGTCCGTCGCAGGGCAACCAGCACGGTTCGCCGCCGCGCCTCGGTGGGATGCGCGGTCAGGACCGGGGAGATCTGGAGACGCGCGACGAGTGCATCGAGGTCCCGATCCGAGCGCCCGAGCCGACGCAGGCCGTCCACCGCCTCGGCAACGGAGTCGTCGAGGACGCCGTTCCCGGCCCCGCGAGCGCGACGCCGGAGGGTCCGCACGCGATGCCGCTCTTCGGCCAGGTTGACGAGCTGGAAGTAGAGGCTGAAGGCCTTGATGACCGCTTCGGCGGCATCGAGATCGAGGGCGCCGAGCTCGTCGGCAAGGCGCTCGCGCTCGATCGGGTCGTCCCGTCGGCGCAGTGCGATCATCCGCTTGCGGACGCGCTCCACGAGCTCGAAGAGCTCGACCCCGGCCTGCTCGGCGATGATCTGGCCGAGCAGCGACCCGAGGAGACGAACCTCGGCCGCCAGCTGGTCGCGGGCGCCGGCGGATCCGATTCCCGTCGGCTCGGCTCGGACGGCCGCGCTCGTCAGCCGGGGCATGGCACGTTCATCGAAACCTCCGGACGCGACGGTACCGCGAGCGGAGGCGCAAGGTTGGTCGGGCTCGCGCCCGACGCGTGTTCAGGCGGGACGCGCGCTCAGGTGGAGAGGACCAGCGAGCGCCCGGTCGAGTCGTGGTCGGCGTCGACGCAGGCAACCCGGCAGCCACGAGCGTCCCGCCCGCCGAGCGGATTGAAGTGGCGCCACGCGCCGTCGGTTGCCTCGAGGCGGCAACCACATGCCGAACAGGTGACGGGCGCGCTCTGGCCGTCACGCACGGCGCCGATTCGGATCGTGTCGGAATCAGACTGATGGAGCATCACGCTGGCATGCTGGGCGCCTGGAGCGCCGATGTCGGCGGCGAGACCGGAACGGCTGGGTTGCGATCCGGTGCCGAGGCGAGGTCCGTCGCCGGCACGTCGGCCGCGACGACGGCCACGGGGGCCCGCTGGACCGGTTCGACCAGCCAGACCTCGTCGGCCAGCGTCGGCGATTCCAGGAGCGTCGCCGCGAGCGCCGAGCCGACCTCGCGGTGGTCCCCCAGGAGCCGCGTCAGCTCAGCGAGGCGGGATGCTCCATCCGGCCGCGCGCCGGCACCCGGGAACGTCACGGCGTCGGCCGGCGTGCGGCGATCCGCCGACGCCAGGACCGAGGAGAGGCGGACCGCCGTGACGCTGCTTGAATCGAGCGCCGCGTGGTGGCGGCCGCTGGGGTCGTACAGATAGGCTCGCCCGCCGGTCATCCCCGCCCCGAAGTTCGCGCCGACCGGGCCGAGGACGACCACGGTACCCCCGGTCATGTACTCGCAGCCGTGGGGCCCGACGCCCTCGACGACCGCCTCGGCCCCGCTGTTGCGGACCGCGAACCGCATCCCCGCCCGGCCAACCAGGTGGAGGCGCCCCTCGGTGGCGCCGTACAGCACGGTATTCCCGGCGATCGCCTGACCGGCGGCCTCTGCTCCGAGCTCGGGCTCGGGCACGATCGAGATCCGGCCGCCCGAAAGGCCCTTCCCGACGTAGTCATTGGCCTGGCCAGTCAGGCGCAGCTCGACGCGAGGCCCGGCGAACGCGCCGAACGACTGGCCGGCGGCGCCGTGCAGGTCGAGCCGGACGGGACCGCTGAGCTCGCCGCGCTCGATCGCGCCGGTGAGGGCGGCGCCCAGCGACCGATCGGCCGTGCTGATCCGCAGGCCCGTGACACTGATCGAACCCTGGCCGCGGAAGGCCGCGGCCACCTTGGCCTCGAGCGGCGAGGCCGGCCCTCGAGGAACCAGCCGGCCCGCCCCGGCGGGGTCGGCACGGCGTGCCGGGTCGGCGGTCCAGGTCGGGATCGACACCACGGGCCCGAGGTCGGTCGCCGACCTTCCAATCGGCCGCAGGAGACGGCGCGCCTCGCCGACCACCTCGCCGACCGAGTGGGCACCGACGGCGGCCAGCTCGTGGCGCAGGTCCTCGGCGAGCGCCGTGACGAACCGCTCGACCTGCTCCGGCGTGCCCGCGAACTTGGCGCGAAGGTCCTCGCGCTGGGTGGCGATCCCCGTCGGGCATGTATCGAGATGACACTGCCGGGCCATGTCGCAGCCGATCGCCACGAGTGCCGCGGTCCCGAACGCGAACTCCTCGGCGCCGAGCAACGCTGCGACGAGCAGGTCGCGGCCGGTCTGCAGCCCGCCGTCGGCTCGCAACGCGACCCGGTCCCGGAGATCGTTGCGCAGCAGGACCTGGTGGACCTCGGACAGGCCGAGCTCCCACGGCGCCCCCACGTGCTTGATCGATGACAGCGGCGACGCGCCGGTCCCGCCGGCGTGGCCGGAAAGATGGATGTACGAGGCTCCGGCCTTGGCGACGCCCGCGGCGATCGTGCCGACGCCGCGACCGGCGACGAGCTTGACCCCGATCCGCGCCGCCGGGTTGATCGCCCGCAGGTCGGCGATCAGTTGGGCCAGGTCCTCGATCGAGTAGATGTCGTGGTGGGGCGGCGGGCTGATGTAGCTCTGGCCGGCCTGGCCGCGGCGCAGCGCGGCGATGTAGGCGGTGGCCTTCTTGCCGGGCAGCTGTCCGCCCTCGCCGGGCTTCGAGCCCTGGGCGATCTTGATCTCGAGCTGGTCGGCCCGGGCAAGGTAGGTCGCGGTGACCCCGAAACGGGCCGACGCGACCTGCTTGATCCGGGCGTCGCGACGGCGGCCATCGGCGCCCGCGGTATACCACGCCGGGTCCTCACCGCCCTCGCCGGTGTTGGCAGCCCCGCCGGCGCGCTGGATTCCGATCGTCAGGGCCTGATGCGCCTCCGGGCTCAGGGCCCCGACGCTCATCGCCGAGACGACGAAGCGCCGGACGATGGCGCGCGCCGGCTCCACGTCGCCGAGCGCCACCGGCCGCGGAGCGCGCCGGACCCGCAACTCGTCGCGGGGGACTGCGCGGTCGTTGCGGTCGCGGCCGACCGCCGCGCGGTAGACCTCGAGCTGGCTCTCGATGCTGTTCTCGCCGCTGGCGAGGGCCTGC
>DASQFM010000101.1:0-32893 GCA_035633135.1 Candidatus Eiseniibacteriota bacterium | reverse complement strand
TTTGGCGCGAATTCGGGCCAATCCGTCCGCACGACGACCTTCAGGCGCGGACGATCATTCAGCTCGCGATAGACCTGGATCGCAAAGACGATGGTCGCCAGCGTTGCGCCATAAAGGGCGAGGGGGTCGATTTCCATCCGGCTCTAGGTCGACGTCATGCCCGAATGGATATGCGCCACGGCAGCGGTTCGCTTAGCCCGTAGTAGGAGGCGGGATCTTGCTTGATCTCGACTAGCTCGCCCTCAGCCTTCCTCCGCCAGTTGTGCCCGGCCGCGTCTTGGAAAGCGATCTCGATCCCAGCGCGCAGCCCCATCGCGCCATCGAGCTGCTCAATCTCGACCTTATCGGTCCCCGGCGGAACGTGACTCAGTAATACCCTGAATTCAAGCGAGCCATTTTGGGCGGCGTCCGCGGATCCGCGGACGTCAACGGCCGTAGCGATGCACCGATAGGCCACTTGATCCGAGGCATTTCGCAAGACGAGCCCACCCCATCCGCGACCCTCTGAGTCGGTGCGCTGCGCCGCGCTCAGCCAGGCAGTGATGCGTTCAGCCTGGTATCGGCGTGCGTCGCGTCCGCGTGCTCGCTGCTCCCGCCCGCCGAGCCACAAAGCGACCACGACCGCCGCGAACGTCGCGGCTGCACCCGCCCAAGTTCCGACCACCGCCCACGCTTCATCCATTGGCTCGCATCATGGCATGGCTCCAAAGCTCCCAACCAGTGCAGCCACCGCCGCTAACCGAGGGCGATGCGGTCGCAGCCATCGGACGCAATTCCCGGGCAATCTCCCGTCTCCGGCCGATCTAGCCTCGAACTTGCGGGGCTTCATCGGTGGCCCGATTAGAGTCGGCGCGCACTCTCGACGCCCTCCCCCATTCGGCCGCTGCTAGGCTCCCGTCGGAAATGAACGAGGGAGCGCGAGAAGATCCGACCGCCAATGTGGGCGCCGAGTCGACGCCTACCTCGCCTGCCGTACCCGGGGTACATCGTCGGCTCGCCCGCCTCGCCAGCCGTGGCAAGCAGGCGGAGGGTCCACGACGAGAAGGACTGCCAGTCGACCGGACCGAGCGCCGTGCGCCGTCCGTTGGTCCGGGCGTTTCGTTCTTCTCGCGCGACGGCCGGGCTTGCGATCGAGTCAATCGGAGGACGCGCGCGCGGCCTCGACCTTTGCCATCAGAGTGGACAGATCCACCGAAAGCGCAACGGCCAGCCGGTCGACGTTGACCATCCCAACGTTGCGCTTGCCCAGCTCCACGTCGCTGACGTACCGCGGATGGAGGCCCGACTCCTCGGCGAGGCGCTCCTGCGAGTAGCCGCGCTCGAGGCGGATCGAGCGAACCGCCCGTCCTAGGGCGACGAGAACCTCATGCTCGGGCTTGGTTGGCACACTCCGACGCTAGGAGTGGACCGAGCCCTGGCACCACGCACTATGAGTGGACTTTGCGACGACACGCCGGTATGTTCACGCGGCCCGTTGCTGTCGTCGGAGGGTCTGCATTTGCCAGCGCCAACACCCATCTCGACGCTACTTCTGGCGGCTGCGGCGCTCCTCGGTGCGTGTGCCCCGACCCTGTCGGACTCCGCCCGCATCTGGTGCAAGGACCACCCGAGCAGCGTCGCGTCTGCGGCCCTCGATCTCGACCAGCCCGGTCTTGCTGCGGACTTGCTCATCGGCAAGCCCGACCCGGAGAAGAACTGGAGCGACAGGTACATCCGAGCCTGCGCTGCAGCGTTTGGCGCGCGCTGAATATGCAGCGAGACAGGCGGTGAGGCCCTACCTGGGCCGAAGTCGACTTGGCCGCCCGGTCGCCGTGGCGGCGTTGGCTGCCGCGGTCATCGGGTGTGGTACCACGACCTCAGCGAGCCCGAGCCCGACGGCGCCCACCCGCACAGCGGGTCCGACCCAACGTGCCACGCCGAGCGCTGCCCCACTCCCGACGGTCGCGCCGCTCCCGACGGGCTACGCGGCCGTCCAGGCGGACCTTGATCGACCGGGCGTGATACGGCTCGCGTACGCGTCCAAGCTCCCCCTCGAACCCGACTCCCTTGTCAGCCTTTGGAACGTGAGGGCGGCCGCGCTCGGGCTCAGCTCGCTCGCAATATCGGCGTTACCGGAGCCGACTGTAGACGACGCTGGTCGACCCGCTTTTCGAGCGGAGTTCGCCGGTGGTGCGCTCGTCGGCATCCTCAATGAGGACGGCACCATTCGGGCCCTTGCCGTGACCAACCCGCCGGGTGGAGATGGCGCAGCCTCGGGTCCCAGCTATCTGCTCGCGACCCTCGTGCAGACGCTACTCGTCGAAGTCCTGACCCTCGAGCAAGAGGCGATGGACCGTTTGGGGCTGACCGATCGCATCTCGACGACTCGCGCCGGGCTCGACACGACCTACTCGACACCCGATTACCAGTTTCACTTCGTCAGCACGGCCGACAATGGGGACTGGCTCGTCGTGACCGCGATCAAGCCCTGAGGCGCGGCCCGCAACCCGGGGCCAGCTTCAGCGGTTCCCTAACTCGGACCTCGGGCAGCTCCGAGAATTTCGGCATCCTTGGTCTCGGCCACCAGTTGCCGCGCCGCATCGGCGGCAGCTCCGTCATGCATGGCTGCCACCCAAGCGAACGCAATCGAAGCGCCCGTCGCGCGGACCATCAAGAAGTAGCGCATCCGCCACGCCTGCTCGGGGAGCGGTCGACGCCCGAAAGCCGCCAACAGGTCGGGCGGCGCGGATCCAAGGAAGGCGCCCTCGATCCTCTGCGCCTGCGTTGAGGCCGTGTCAGCCAGCTCGCGAGCCCTGGCGAAGAACAGCCTGAACGCTGCCTACGTGCCAGGAATGACCGCCCATTGCAGTCGGGACCGAATCGCGGTTCAGCCCAGCGACGATAGCCCTGAGGGTCGCTCCCGTCGACCGCTCGGCCAATATGCGGCCGACTACCTCGCCCGGGATCAACCTGGGCCGTCCGAGCTGTATCCCTTGCGCCTTCTTCGCCGCTAGCGCTGCCTTCGTTCGTTCGCCAATCAGGCGCCGCTCGAATTGCGCGAACACGGCGAGAACATTGGCTAGCATCTCGCCACTCGGAGTGGTGGTGTCGACGCCGACGTCGAGGGCCACGAGTGCCCAATGCTCCCGGCTTGCCCGATCCATGAGTGCTGCGAAGTCAAGCATCGACCGCGAGAGGCGGTCGAGCTTGCTCACGACGAGCGTGTCGCCCTGACGGCGGCGCAGGGCGTCGAGTGCGGCCTCGATTCCCGGTCGACGGAGATCCTTGCCCGAGTAACCGGCGTCCTCGAAGAAGGTCAGCTCTGCCTTATCCCAGCCGCGGCGCTGGGCCTCGGCAAGGATGGCGGAGCGCTGGGCATCGAGCCCGGCCCGGCTGTCAGCTTGCTCCTCGGTCGAGCAGCGGATGTAGGCGATGGTCCTGCCCATGGCGCGGAGGTCCTCCGGGATCCAGGAGCCCGTCATGCACCGGGGCCTTGAGTCAGGTGTTACCTCTGCGCGCCCCGTCAATCAAGGGGTTTGCTTGATATTGGACCGTTTCGCGGTCAACTGCGGTCAACTGCGGCCACTCGCCGCGACCCTTACCAGCCCCACCTCGTGAGCAGCGTCGGATCAAGGTCCGTTTCCAGAAGGACGTTGTAGCGGTCTGGGTCATGGGACCCCTTCGGCTCAGGGGCCTCCGGCATCATCGCCGTACCGCCGAACTCGTGCGCCGAGACAACGAACCCGGCGAGGAGGCCGTGCGCCTCGACGCAGAGGGCGACCACGTCCCCATCGCCCAGTTCAGCCACCCGCCACTCGCGCCTGATGCCGAACTGCTCGCCGATGGAGGTGTGGGCCCTGTCGAGAAAGACCCCGGTCCAGACGTTGGCGACAAACCGGAGAAGGTTCTCCGAGTACCAGTCGTTAGGGACGGGCCCTCCGAAGCCGAGCTTGAAGGTCCGGCCGCGGAAAATGCCGGTCATCGTCTCGCTCGTCTGCGACAGCATCCCTTGGTGAACGACGAAGTTCCGAGAGTCGATGACCCGCTTGGTCAGAGGACTCGCATTGAGCGCGGCATTCGAGGTTGACCACCAACCATCGAAACCTTCATGACTTCGGAGTTCCCGCCGTGCCATGTGGAGGACGGAGCGAGACGCCTGAAGGTAGGCATTGAGCGTCCATCGGAACTCGACCGGGTGGTGGAATTCCAGCAACAAGCGATGGAGGAAGTAGTGGACCTCGTCCAACTTGTCATGCGTAGCGGGCACGGGACACTGCTCGGTGCCCTTTCCGGCATGTGGCCCTCGCGGTTCGCTCCACGCGGCCGCGCGTCGACGAGCCCCATCGAGGCGCCGTTTCAGCAGAACGCGCTGCTTGTCCTCCATCCTTGCGAGCGTAGCGTCGGGAGGACGCAGGGCGCCGACGGTGGCGGGTTCGAGGCCGCGAGCACCGAGAGCGAACTGATTTCGGGCGGGCCGCCGACCGGAGGGAATCATGAGCAGGAAGTGGTCGATCTCGCCCGGTCAGTTGGAGGAGAGCTTCACCCGCCTAGCCCGTCTTCAGGCCGAGCTGCTGACCAAGGAGCGAGCCATTGGCCGCAGGGTCCAGCGGCTCGCCAAGGGCCTCGCTGACCTGATGGGACCTGGGGCGCACCTCTACCGACGAAGCGTTGGGCTCCACGCCTTCGACGTCGACGGGTCTGTATGTCTAGCCGCGGCCTACCTCGACGCCGAGGCCGATCACTATCGTTGCCGCTACGCCGTCCTCTGCGGCGGCGAGGTCGCCGTCAGGGCCCTCCGAACCGCTGCTCTCGACCCCGGCGACTCCGACGAACCGGGCCCGGGACGTCGCGTCGCTCTAGCCAAGTACGAGGATTACGAGGCATTCATCGACCGACTGCCGATCTTCCTCTTCGACGTTACCCGCCGCAAGAAGGAGCAGGTTCAGCGAGCCGAGGCCGCGGGCACGGAGGTGACGAAAGCCCGGAGGCGACTGTCCGCTCTCGCCAGGCGCCAGCTACCCTGACGCGCGGCGGGATTGGCGTTCACGCTCCCGCTCTCGATGACGACGTAACTCGTCGCGGCGCCGAACACCGTGGGCGAGGTGGAACCCGCAGTATGGCGTGGCCCCGCGTCGTGGACGTAGAGCAGGGTTGGTACATCCCGGCTCCCGGCACGGCAGGAAGTCCGTCTCCTCGCGGGCCACGGCGAGCGCGAGCTGCATCGCGAGAGCCGATGACAAGCCGTCCCCACCAATCGCCAGCCCCGTCGGCGCGATGCGGATCACGGGCGCGCAGAGGGCGAGAAGTTCGTTGACGAGGCTGAGGAGGAGAGTCCGGAGGGCTGGCTCTGTGTGCCAGTCGAAACGCTCGACCAGCAGCCACGCCATCGGCCCGCCAGCCCGCTCCCACGTCGCTGCGGACGGCGAGACGCCTGTGTCGAGGAGCGCCGCCACTTGGAGGACTCCCGCCATTTGCCCCGCGAGGTAACGCCACCCCGCGAGGGGTTCGGAGTCGCCCCAAGAGTGCTGCGTCCGCTGCCGAACCACGTCTCGATCCGCCGTCGGCCACCAGTCAGGTGGCGGGTCGGCGGCGGTGTCCGGAGGCACGGGCTCTGGGGGTCGATCCGCGTCATCGGGCGGCAGGTAGGTGCCCGGCGGAATCCGCAACCCGGGCCTGTACAGGCTATGGGTGTAAGGCAGCGCGTGCGCACAGAGGTGGAGCCGACCCCAGTTCCGTGCGAACAGCTCGACGTCCTCCGCGGGAGCCAGTTCAAGCCGGACAAAGGTAGTCAGTAGGCCCTCGGTCGGTAGCAGCGTTCTGGACGCATCTAGTTCGCGAGAGAAGTGCAGATCGTGACCATCGAGCCAAGTTTCGATCGGCGGATGCCAGCCGTGCGCGGTGAATGCCGGGTCGACGTCAAGGAGAGCCTCCCGCCGAAGGCGGCCGACAGTCTCGAACATGATGGGGATAAGGATAGGGGACAACATTGGACGCGGGTGCTCGCCGCTGCAAGCATCGGTGCTGGGTGACAGATACGCGTCGGTCGCAGCACAGCACAACCCGAGGAGGTGGCCCGTTGTCGAAGGACGAGGTCGTCCTCGTACGAATGGCCGTGGCAGCGCAGCTGCTCGCCATCAGCGTCAGCCGGGCATATCTGCTGGCACGGCGCGGCCAGCTTCCTGGCGCCGTCAGGCTCAGTGGGACATGGCGGGTCAACCGCCGGGCCTTAGAGGAGTGGGCTGACAAGGCCGCCAAGGAAGCGGGGCGGGACGCCGCGGAAGCGGCAGCAGTTGTGCGCCCTGAGACAGAGACGGCCGCCCCGGTCAGCGAGCAGCTCGGGGCGGCCGAACCATCGGAGGTGCGGCTTGGACCCGCAGCGCCGACCGACTGAGGTTACCCGAGGCTGGCCTGCATGGGATGCCCGCTCCGACGCTGACTCACTAATCCGGCCGCCAGCGAGGCGCGCACCTCGGACGGACGAAGCTTCGGGCGACAAGAGTAGTGGTGATGCCGGGCGCGGCCCTGAGGACGGACCTGCACCCCGGCCCCGGCCTCGCAACGTCGGAGCCTCGCTGCCGCCGCTCGATGTCGATGCTTGGGTGATCGAAGGCGTGCTCCGGCCGGGCCAGATCCTCGTCATCGCTTCTCGTGAGGCCCTTGGCAAGAGCCACGTCCGCAAAGAGATGGGCGTGAGGCTCACGACCTGCGGCGGTTCCTTGTTCGGCTACTACCCGATCCCCCGCACCTGCGTGGTCCTTGAGGTCGACGAAGAGAACGGAGACCGCGAGGAGTTCCGGCGGGAGGAGCAGGTGTTCGCCGCACTGGGCGTCCGTCGCACTCAGGCCACCACCTATTGGTCGGTGTCGTTCCCGGCACTCAATCTCGGTGACGAGGGCTCGCAGGTCTACCTCCGCGAGCAGGTGGCAACGCACCGCCCGGATGTCCTGATGCTCGACACGGGGACCAGCATGGTGGGCGAGGAGTGGGGATCAGAACTGAAGGCCGCGATGCGCTTCCTCCGGCGGCTGACAGGGGATCTTGGCTGCGCGGTCGTGATCTTCGTGCACCTTGTAAAGCCGCCTCGGGGTCGCTACACGACCACTCTTGCCCACGGCTCAAACCTCTCGGACGTGATGGGTCAATGGACCCGGACGGTAGATGCGGTAGCGCTCCTCGCCGATCTCGGCGGTGGCCGAGCCAACTGGCGGATGTTCAAGAAGGTGCCGAAGTCCGAACTCGTCATTGCCCAAGCGGGTGGGATCTGGAAGGTCGTTCACATCGGAACGGAGCGGAGGGAGACGAGCGACGACCGAGTCCTTCGGGCGATTGCCGAAGGCGGCGAGAACCCAACTGTCATCGCGGCGAGCCTCGGACTGAGCAAGAGGGCCGTCTCCGATGCGATCAAGCGGTTGCGCGAGGGGGGCCTGCTCGGTCCGAAGCACCCCTACGAGGTGACACCTGCTGGCGATGAGGCGCTCGCATGAGTGCACTCGCACCTTCTGTGCATCCGGTCTGCACCGAAGGTGCATTCACGAACGCACAGGCTGCACTCAGCGATCACCCGGTGCACGGTGCAACCCCTTACGGGGGTGCCCTGCACTGCGGCTCGACGCGGCCGCGTCCGATGGCTTACCACAAGAGCAGGCCGACACCTGTCTGCCGTCCTAAGGCTGCGTCTGCCTCCAGATGTACGACCAGATGACGACCGAGCCTCGTCGGTGGACCGTGAGCCCTTCGCCGCTCGTGGCCGCCCTCGCACAGGCCGTGATCGATGCCCAACTGAAGCGGGCTGGCCTTCGTGCGGCGGCCGACGGTATGTTCGGTCGCATGAGCAGCGACAAAGGGCAACCGCAGTCAGGTACAGACGCTACGCACCAGGCTCATGGCTTCCCTTCCCTCAAGGTCGTCTCGGGTGGCCGGGAGGAGCTGACCAGGCCGTGAGCATCCGCCACGCCAGCGCGACCCCGACATTGCCGCTCAGCCTCGACAACGTCCGAGGACTCCGAGTCGCACGGTGGCAGCGCGAGTCGACGGCCGGACAACTGGACTTCTATGGTCCCGCTGCCCAGACCCGTGTCATCGACGACGCCATCGGGCGGCTTGGGTTCGAAGACACCGGGATCGGCTGGACGGTGGCGGCGTCGGGCTGGAAGCGAGCATGGCTGACGGCCGAGTGGGCCGAGATGCTCGACGCCGCACGCCTCGGTCGGTTCGATCTCCTCCTCGTCGCCTACCAGTCGCGCTTCCTGCGGAACGTGAAGCAGACCCTGATAGCCATCGAGGACGATCTGCACCCCGCCGGGGTGGCTGTCTACTTCATTGACGAGCGCCTCCTCAGCTCGGACCCAGACGACTGGGGCGTCATCGTCGATGAAGCCAAGGACGCTGAGCAGTACAGCCGTCGCATGGCGAAGAGGCAGCGCGAGGGCCACGCTGCGAAGCGACGCACCGGGGAGCCCGGCGGAAGACCACCATTCGGGTTCCGACGCGACGGCAAGCCGCCTGTCCTCGTCGAAGTCCCCGAACGGCTCGATCTCGTCCGGCAGATGTACCGCTGGGCTGCCGAGGGCCTGACCGACCGAGAAGTCGCTGAACGCGCCGGACTCAGGAAGACCCACGTCACGGAGGTGCTGACGAATCCGTTCTACCGAGGCGTTCTCCGCGACGGCAACTTCCGCCCAGCAGTCATCGACGAGCATCTCTGGGAGCAGGTTCAGGAGATGAGGGCCCGACACGCGCATCGGCACCCAGGTCCGACCACAACCCGCCAGTACCTGTGGGCCGGGCTGCTCCAATGCCGGGCTTGCGGGCGCCGCCTGACCGGACACGTCGAGCGGTACAGGCATGTCGAGGCTTGCGAAGTCTTCCGCGCCGCTCGACCGGGCGGAACGGACCGGCGGCACAAGGGCGACAGCTACCGGGCCGAAGTGTTCGACGTCATAGCTCCTCGGGCGCTCGCCCACATCGTCGCCAACGCGACCTTGATCGCCGAAGTCGAGCGGGCAGTCGGCGAGCGGGCCGACCCCGCGCCGGACCAGTTCCGACTCGCTCGCATCAGGAGGGATCGGCAGCAGGCCACGCGGCGCCTGGAAGTCGACCGGGATGTGGCGGCTTGGAAGGCGACCATGGAGCGCCTCGACCTTGACGAGGCGCACGCTCGGGTGAGCAATGGGTTGAGCTTGACGCCCGGCGAGATCGCCGCGTCTCTACGCGACCTCCAGAGCTTGTTCGGCGACGCGGAGCCGGCGACCAAGCATCGCATCGTTGCGGCGCTCTTCGAGCAGGTGGAAGTCCTCGGGCCGAGCGAAGTCTGGCTCTACCCGACCGTCGAAGCACAGGCCCGCGGGTGGGCGGCCGCCATGGAGGGCGAGTTCCGAGTCGAAAGTACGAATGGTCGGGGCGAGAGGATTTGAACCTCCGACCTCATCGTCCCGAACGATGCGCGCTACCAAGCTGCGCCACGCCCCGACTGAGGGAGCCCGTTCGACAGGGCCCGAGGATGATAGCAGAGGGTCGCCGGGTCCCTCGAGCTGTGCGGCTGCTCAGTGATTCTGGCACCCCGGGTGGACTATCTGCCTCGTGCGGGAAGAGCGTCGCCGGAGCTGACCGTTCTCGTCATCCGCCGGTGAGCAAGCGCCAGACGCGGTCGATCGCCTCGAGTGCGCTGATGTTGTCGAACAACTTCGCCCAGTGGAGTGCCCATTCCTGGGCCTCCTTGACCAGCAGCAGCGCTGCCAACGCACAGCCCAGCCGAAGGTTTGTCCAGGGCACCGGGTTCCAGCGATGGTGGAGCGCGGCGACCAGGAGGAACCACGGCTCGAACACATTCGGGAATAGGAGCAGCAGCGCGCGCTCGGCGCTGATCTCGAAGGCGACGAGGCCGATCATCCGGTATGCGAACAAGGCCACCGCGACCCAGCGGTCGGGGCCCCTCCAGCGCAGCGCGACGACCAGGAAGGCGCCCATGTAGGCAAGGTCCATGGCCTTGTCGAAGCGCTGGTAGTCCGGTATGCCACCGAGATCGAGGACGTTCATCAGGAGCAGGTCGGACAGGTCCACCAGGATCGCGAGGATCCCGCCTGCCAGCGGCCAGCGCAGGACCGGCACTGATCCGATCACCCGAACCGCGCCGATGACGAGGACCTCGAGGCTCACCTCAGACCGATTCGACCGGCTCGATCGTCGCCCGCCGGGTCGCCCAATCGTCGCGCGTTGGATCGCGAACCGGCAGCATCACGACGGCCGCCGCGACGAACGAGGCCGCCATCATGCCGAACACCACCAGCAGGCCCGCCTGCTCCCCCAGCGCCGCGATGATCGCGCCGTAGAGCGCGATCCAGAGCGAGCCGATCCCGAAGGCGAGCGTGAAGTACAGCGCGAACGCGGCGTCACGAATGCCGACTGGCGCGACATCGGCGAGCAGCGCCTGGAGCTGGGGGCTCTCGGCGAACGAGAACAGGCCCATGATCGCGAGCCCGATCCACAACCCCAACAGGCTCGAGCCGACGGCGACGAACACCATGAAGCCCAGGGCACCACCGAGGTAGGCGCCGACGATGATCGGCCGCCGCCCGAACCGATCGGACAGCCAGCCGGCGATCAGCGGCACCGGCACCGACAGCACGATCAGGGCGCCGTACATCAGGTCGGTGGTCGCGGCCGGCAGGCCGAGGACCTTCGTCAGGTAGAGCAGCGCGAACAGGTTGGCGACGCCCAGCCCCCGACCACCGCCACCGAGGAAGGCGGTGAGGTAGATCCGCCGGATCGTTGGATCGCGCACGATCGTCCCCATCGCCGCCCGGACACTGCCCTGGGAGATCGCCGCCAGGCGGTCGGCACCGGACTCCCGGACCCAGGCCATGATCGCGACGGCGGCCAGGGCCGCGGGGATGCCGAAGATGAGCGACGCACCGCGCCAGCCGAGCGTCGCCAGGATAACCGGTCCGGCCAGGGCGACGACCACCGTGCCCACGTTGCCGCCGGAGATGTGGGCGCTGATCGCGAACCCGCGGCGCTCGGGCGGGAACTGCTCGGCCAGCAGGCCGTTGCCGACCGGATGCTGCGGCGAGCCGCCGATGCGCGACACGACGTTGATCGCGGCAAATGACGAAAACGTGGTCGCCAGTGCCTGGGCCGCGAAACCGAGCCCGAAGATCAGCCCGCCGGCCCCCATGAGCCAGCGCCGCGCGATCCGTCGGGTGAGGAAGGCGAAGGTGACCTGGACGGCCCCCGATGAGATGGCGCCCGCGGCGGCGACGTAGGTGACCGCCTGCACGCCCACGTCGAACTCGTCGATGATCTTGACGAAGATCAGCGGCAGGACGACGGCCTGCGCGTGGTTCACCGCATGGGCGATCGACAGCAGCCAAAGGGTCAGGTTGGGCCGTATCGCCCGGCCGTCCGCGGCGACCGCGATCGTCGACGCGGCTTCAGCGCTGGGCACCCCGGCAGGATAGCGGCGCAGGCGCCGTGACTTCGAGCCCGCCTCGGTGCCCGCGGGTGACTCCCCGGCCCGGTCACCCTCGCCCGAGCCGACTGGGCCGAAGCTGCTTGCCGTTGGCGGAGCTCCACACAAGCCCATCGGTCTCCGGCATCGATCGATCCGGCCTCGTCAGTGCCGCAAGCCAGGCCACCGATGAAGCGCTGAAGCGTGCGTGAAAGAGCGCACGGAGCTCGCCGACGAGGACTCGATTGCGACTGGTGTCGCGAACGATGAAGAGTCCACGCACCGTCCAAGGAGGCGGACCCTGAAGCGGCTGGTGTCGGTCAAGGTGCATCCCCAGCGCGTTGACCTTCGCGTCGAAGCTTCGGAGGGCCGCACCACCATCGGCGATCCAGTCCCAGATCTCGACGGCCGCAGCCTCGCTCCGATGGCTTCGGATCAGGGCGACGTCAATCGCCCTCGACCAGGCGGCGTCGCGATCGATCGCCAGTTCCGGCAGCGCCTGCCATCCACCGGAACGGGCGATCTCGATGAGCGCGTTCTGCCGACGGAGGTGTTCGAGGTCGTTAGGCTGATTGGCGCCGGGTGCCTGCTCGATGAACGCCGCGAGCTGGCGCTCGACGGCAGCTGCCGCCGCTGCCCACGTCGCGATCGAGGCGCTGTCGCCCTCTGCGCGTTCGAGCTCGCTCCATCGCGGCTGGGAGATCCCGATGCGGTCGGCGGCCTCCGCCTGGGTGAGCCCGCTCGCGCGCCGGGATTCGCGCAGGCCAATTCCCAGGCGGATCGCCACCTGCGCCGCGCGGGCCCGTCCCGTTCGCAGGTGTCTGCTGGCTCTGCGGGCGCCAGGCGCGTTCTGCCCGATACCGCCGGGTTCGATCGACGGACTACGGTCGCCCATATCGACCCCAGCATTAGCCGGGCCGCTATCCAGTTGGTTACGGGTGGCTCACCGGCCACGAAGACGACGTCGCGTGCCCACAGACGGGCTCGTCCGAGCCAACAAGCACGCGTCCGGCCGCCGTGGCGCCGACGTAAAGGGTCGTCGGGGCTCGCGGCCGACTGCCGCCGGCTCCAGGCCCTGCGTTACTGCCGTGATCGATATCCGGACGGCTAGCCGCGCCGAATCGAACGTGATGCGCCGAAACGAAAGGGACGCGCCGAATCTAGAGGGACCCGCCGAATCGAAAGAGCGGGCCCGAAGGCCCGCTCTCGCGGATGAGCAGGGGCCAGTGGCTAGAACTGCTCTAAGTACCTCTCCACCTCCCAGTCGGAGACCTGGGTCCGGTACTCGTCCCACTCCTCGCGCTTGGCAGCGACGAAGTGGTCGAAGACGTGGTCGCCTAGCGCCTCCCGGATGACGTCGTCGCCCTCGAGCTCGATGAGCGCTTCGCCGAGGGTGCCCGGCAACTCCTTGATCGACTTCGAGGCGATCTGGGCGGCGTCCATCTCGAAGAGCGACTCCTCGACCGGGTCGCCGAGGACCATTTCCTTCTCGACGCCGTCCAGGCCGGCCGCGATCATGGCCGCGAAGGCGAGGTAGGTGTTCGAGGATGGATCCGGACAGCGGACCTCGACCCGCGTGCCCTCGACCGACTTGCCGGGCGAGACCATCGGGACGCGGATCAGGGCGGACCGGTTCGTCCGGCCCCAGGTGAGGTACGTCGGAGCCTCGTAGCCGGGGACCAGCCGCTTGTAGCTGTTCACCAGCGGCGCGAGGACGGCGATCATGCCGCGGGCATGGGCGAGGATGCCGGCCATGTACGACTTCGCGAGCGGCGAGAGGCCGTACGACGACTCGGCGTCGGCGAAGGCATTTCGCTCCTCGGCGATCGAGTACAGGCTCTGGTGGGTGTGCATCCCCGAGCCGTTGATGCCGTAGATCGGCTTGGGCATGAACGTCGCGTACAGGCCGTGCTGCTGGGCGATCGCCTTGAGGGTGAACTTGAAGGTGATCGCGTTGTCGGCGGTCTGGAGGGCGTCGGCATACTCGAAGTCGATCTCGTGCTGGCCGGCGGCGACCTCGTGGTGGGCCGCCTCGACCCGGATCCCGAAGGCTTCGAGGGCGTCGACCATGTCGTGGCGGATTTCGCCCGCGAGGTCGGTGCTGAAGTCGAAGTAGCCGGCCTGATCGTGAGGCAACGGCTCGATCCCGCCGTCGTCGCCGCGGCGGAACAGGAAGAACTCGAGCTCGGGGCCCATGTTGACGAGGTAGCCAAGCTTCTTGGCCCGCTCGACCTGGCGTCGGAGGACGAACCGTGGGTCGCCCGCGAACGGCTCACCGCGCGGCGTGAAGACGTCGCAGATGACGCGCGCCGTGCCGCGCAAGCCGGTCCCCTTCTGCCATGGGATCTCGGCGAAGGTCCGCATGTCGGGCATCAGGTACTGGTCGCTCTCGGCGATCCGGGTGAAGCCCTCGATGGACGAGCCGTCGAACCAGGTTCCGTGGCGAACCGAGCCTTCGAGCTGATGGATCGGGATCGTCACCGCCTTGACGACGCCCATGATGTCGGTGAACTGGAGCTGGACGAAGCGGATGCCCTTTGACTTCGCGCCTTCGATGAGCTCGATGCCGGACACTGCCTCGTACGGAGCGACCACCGATCTTGCCTCCCGGGCGTGTACGCCCGCTGTTCGCGTTCTCGGCCCCCCAGTTTGTGCGGCTCGCACGAGTCACGACAGAGCCGGGGCCTCGGGAGGCTAGCGTAGCAGCCGACTGGTTCCGGGCGAGGCCGAACTGCGGCGCCATTTGCCGCTCAGACTTGGTCTCTTTGCACCAATCTGAGCGCGATCGAGAGCGGCAGCCGCAGCTCCGGGTCCGAGAGGCGCCAGCCCGTGACGGCCTCGATGCGGCGGATGCGATAGGCCACCGTGTTGCGATGGACGCCGAGGGCGTGGGCTGCTTCGTTCACGCCACCGTGGTCGAGGAGCGCGCGCAGGGTCGCCAGGCGCTCGCGGCGCACGTCGGCGCGCCCGCCGAGGAGTGGCTCCAGCAGGGTCGCCGCCAGATGCTCGCCGTCGGGCAGGTTGTGCAGGCCGCCCAGCATGCGGTAGACGGCCAGGCGATCAGCCCGGGCGAGGCGCGGCGGCTCTGCCAGGGCCAGCGCCGCCTCCAGCGTCGAGCGTGCCTCCGCTTCGGCCGCCGGCCGATCCGCCGCCGCGCCGAACGGACGCGACACGGCAACCGTGCGGGCCAGCATCGCCGCGATCCGTTCGGGCAGCTCGACGTCCTCGCCGCCGAACCAGTCACCGGCCAAGTCGCTGGCGGCCCGGATGTTCAGGGCGATCACCGCCCGGATCTCGAGGCTGTCGGCGTCGCCGCGGAGGGCCATCCGGCGGGCGGGCGCGAGGAGCCGGAGCTCGCGCCGGAGGATCTCGCGGCCCTCGCGCGCCTCCGGAGCGTCGTCGTCGGCGCCCGGGATCCGCTGCCGGGCGAGCAGCACGATCCACGGCGGCCCGGCGCCCGGCAGTGCGTCGCCTCGGCGGGCGTCGTCGCCGGCACGGCGAACGGCCTCGTCGCGGGCCAGCTCGAGCGCCAGCAGGCCGGCCACGCGGGCGACCGCAACCCGACCGAGGTCGTTGACCGGGCGGTCGCCGAGCAGGGCGATGGCGCCGGCGGGCCCGGAGCCGCCCGGCAGGGGCACGCGCAACGCGACCGCGGTTCGCCGACGGGCGTGGTACCGGGCGACCGCCGAGCCCGCGTCCGGCGCCTCGGGCGGGGCGTGCACCGTCAGCGGTTCGCCGCGCACGTTTTCGAGCGCCACTGCGCGCCCCAGGAACCCGGCCATCGCGGCCACCAGCGCGGGCGCGCCACCGCCCTCGATCGCCAGGCGTTCGAGCTGGCTCTCCAGGATGCCGGCCTGACGCTCCAGCTCCGCGCCGCGGGCGACGATGAAGCCGATGATGCTGCGCTCGAGGGCGGCGGTGTCCGCGCGTGGCAGCCGAAGCGAGGGCAGCCGCGCCTCCTTGAGGGCGGCCGCCAGCTCGTCGAGGGGATCGGGGCCCTGCGGCTCCACGACGGGCTCGCCCTCCACCAGCAGGACTCCGGCGACTGGTGCGGCGAGGAACGCCTCCGTCAGCGAGGCGACGGTGTCCGATCCCTGGGCGATGACGGCCAGCGCGGGCGCGGGAACGATGGCCAGGTCCCCCGCCTCGAGGGCATCGAACGCCGGCACGCGGGCCTTCATGACCCGGACCCAGGCGATCGGCAGCGCGGCCGCCGCGCCGGCAGGAGCATCGCCCGCGGGAGCATTGCCGGTGGCAGCCTTGCCGGCGGCGGCGCCGGCTTCGGGCCATACCGGCCGCGCCGCGGGCAGGAGCTCGGCGCGCAGCTCCGCGAGGGAGGTCACGCGCTGGCGCGCCGCGACCGCATCGGTCGCAGGGTCACGGCCGAGCGGGACGTCACGCTCGGCGCGGGCCTCAGGATCACGCCCGGCCGCGCGCCGCGATGAGCTCGTCGACGAGACTCCCGAACTCGCGGTCGAAGTCCACGTACCGGTCCGAACGGCCGACCAGGTCGAGGCCGCCGTCGGGACGGAAGCGGGCCCAGACGCGGCGCCGGGGCAGGTAGAACGTGATCGCCAGGCCGATGATCAGCGCGGCGAACGCGGCCCAGACGATCGGCTGGCCCGGATCGCGCTTGGCGATGAGGAGGGTGTAGTCGCTGAAGCCGCGCAGCGAAACCGACAGCCCGAGCCCTTCCAACGCCTGGGTCTCCCCGCGGACGATCGCGGCCGGGAAGCCCATCTGCACCCTCGGCGTCCCGTCGGCATTGGTCCCGGTCACGGCGTAGGGCACCATGAGCACGGTTCCAACGCCTCCGGGACCGCGGTCGAGCAGCAGCTGCAGGCCGAGCGAGCGGCCGGGTACCGGCATGGCGCCGAACGACAGCCCGCCGGCCGAGTCGGTCAGCGGCACGGGCCCCGACCACAGCACGCTGCCGTCGTCGGTCGCCCGGATCTCGAGGTCGGGCGCCGGCCCGAAGCCGTTCTGGTGGAACGTGTAGCCGCCGACGGCCAAGGGGTCGTTGACCCGGATCGTCTTGCGGGCCAGCAGCTCGCCATCGCGATAGACGGCCAGGTCGGTGGTGAAGTCGCTGGGGCTGCCGGTCTCGAGCCCGGGCGCCTCGAAGGCGAGGTTCTTGACGAGCAGCAGGCCCGGCGTTCCGATTGGCTGCACCGTCAGGGTGTCGCCCTCGGCGACGACGAGACCCTGTTCGTCACCGAGCCGGGCCGTGACGACCCCGGCGACCAGGAACAGGATCAGCCCCAGGTGCGAGACCAGCGTCGCGAGCTTCGTCCATCGATTCCGATCGCCGTACAGGAAACGCAGCCCGTCGGGCCCGACCACCTCGCGGACGCTGAAGCGGCGGCGCCGGAGCGCCTCGGCGAGGATCGCCGGCGACAGGCCGGGGGCCGGCGCGATGGACACCCGGTCGGGTAGCCGTGGATCGAAGTACGCATCCGGCTGGACGACCCGGATGTCGGCCGCCTGGTGCCACAGCCGGGGCGTCCGATCGAGGGTGCAGATCACGATCGAGACGGCCAGGACGACGAGGCCCAGGCTGAACCACGTCGAGGTGAAGACGTGGAACAGCTGGAGCCGCTCCATCAGGTCGACGAGACCCGTCCCCATCGCCGGCTCGTAGATGCTCCGGAGCCGGTTCATCTCGACGGCGTAGTCGCTCGGCGAACGGAAGGCGAACCCGGGCAGCTGCCGGACGGTCATGCCGACAACGGCCAGGAGCCCGAGCATGACGATCTGGACGACAGCGAAGTTGACCGAGGTGAAGAGGCGCCACAGGCGCCGGCCGCCGAGCGCCGCGAGCCCTGCCAGCCGCATCCCCGGCTCGACACCACCCGCCGACCGGTTGGCCGACCGGTCGGCGGTCAGGCTGGTCACGGGAAGGTGCCGGTCAGGCCCCGGCCCGGATGGAGGCCGCGTCGCGAGCGGCCGCCAGGGCCTGCTCGAAGTCGGCGATCAGGTCCTCGACGTCCTCGAGGCCGACGCTCACCCGCAACAGGCCGGGCGTGATCCCGGAATCGATCAGCTCGGCTTCCGAGAGCTGGCGCTGCGACGTCGACGGCGGGTGGACGACCATCGTGTGGACGCTGCCGAGCGACGCCGTGAGCTCCGTCAGCGTCATCGCGTCAATCACCGCCGCGCCGCCATCCCGGCCGCCGACGACCTCGAAGGCCAGCATCCCCCCGCCGTTGCCCGGCCGGAACTGGCGTGTCGCGACGTCGTGCTGGGGATGGCTGTCGAGCCCCGGGTAGAGAACGGCCTTCACGCCGTCCTGACGCTCGAGCCATTCCGCGAGTGCCCTGGCATTGGCGGCGTGGCGGTCCATCCGGACCGCCAGCGTCAACAGCCCGCGGAGGACCAGGAACGCCTCGAGCGGGCCGAGGGTACCGCCAGTGTCGACCTGGGTGTGGGCCACGGCATCGACCAGGTCGCGGCGGCCCGCCACGACCCCGGCGATGAGATCGCTGTGGCCGCCCAGGTACTTCGTCGCCGACTCGATCACGAGATCGGCGCCGAGGTCGAGCGGCCGGCAGACATAGGTTGACGCGAACGTGTTGTCGACGAGATACACGGCGCCGCTCCGGTGGGCGAGTTCGGCGAGCGCGCCGTGATCGGCCAGGAAGGTGGTCGGGTTGGCCGACGTCTCGGCGTAGAGGACGCGGGTCGGCCGTGCCCGAACGGCCCGATCGACCGCCTCGAGATCGGTGATGTCGACGATCTCGACCTCGACGCCGAAACGGCCGAAGTAGCCGATCAGCTGGGTCCGGGTCGAGCCGTACAGAGCAGTCGGCGCGACGACCCGGTCGCCGGCCCGCAGGACACTCGCCAAGGCCGCGTGGATCGCAGCCATGCCGGATGCCAGGGCATAGCCTGCCTCCCCGCCGGCGAGCTCCGCGAAGGCGTCGCCGAGGGCCCGGGTGGTGGGATTCGAAAGGCGGCTGTAGGCGTAGCCGGCCCAGCCGGACGCGAGGACCTCGCCAAGCTGCTCGGCATCCTCGGTGGTGAACGTCGCGGTCTGGAAGATCGGGACGGACGTCGGGCGCTGCTCCACCACCGGAGCGCGCGAGGCAGCACGGATCGCACGGGTGGAGAAGCCGGTCATGGTCGGGATGCTACACCGCGGGGATGGGCTAGCCGGCGCGCTCCCTGGGTCGCTTCTCCTCCACCTCTATCGGCACCGGCATCGGCTCCACGCCGACGCTGGCCACGCGGTTCTTGCCGCCTCGCTTGGAGACGTACATCGCCCGGTCGGCGCTGACGATGAGCCCGTCGGCAGTCCGCCCGTCGGAGGGATATGAGACCACACCCACGGAGACCGTCGGATGGAAGGCGACGCCCGGGATCGTCGCGTCGTTGACGCCCAGGCGGATCTTCTCCGCGACGACCCAGCCGCCCGTCGGATCCGTCTCGGGCAGGATGGCCACGAACTCGTCGCCGCCGTAACGGGCCGCGATGTCGATCCGGCGGATGCCGTTGCGGACGGTCTCGGCGACTGCCCGAAGGACCGCGTCGCCGGCGTGGTGGCCGTGCCGATCGTTGGCATCCTTGAGCTCGTCGAGGTCCAGCATCACCAGGCAGAACCCCCGACCCGACCGGTCGCTACGGGCGATCTCGCGCTCGAGCGCGCTGAAGAAGAACGTCCGGTTGTACAGGCCGGTCAGGTTGTCGAGCGATGACAGCCGGAGCGCCGCGTCGCGCGCGCCGCGCTGCTCGCGGGCGACGACCGAGGCGATGTAGGCCAGCAGGAACAGGCCCGTCAGGTTCACCGTCGTCGCCACGATCTGGAACGCCGAGGGCATGCCGTTGATGGAGCTGGCCGCCAGGAGGTAGCCGGCCGCGGCAAGGATCACGAGCGCCAGCCCGGTCAGCGGACCCAGGACGAGGGCACCGCCGGCCACGATCAACGGGAAGGTGAAGAAGAACGGGCTGTCGTAGCCCCCCGTGAAGACCACCAGCATGCTTGCAAAGCCGACCGCGACGACGGCCTGGAGGACCGCCCGAACGCGCCGCAGGGTCCCGGCCGGCAGGATGTCGTGGATGACCAGCACGAACGCGCCGGTGATCGCCACGAGGATCACGATCTCGGGCAGCCTGTCCGTCCACATCCCGCTGCCGGCGACGATGACCGTCGCGACGAGCAGGAACGTCCAGCTGGCGATGCGGAAGACGCGGTCGTAGGTCTCAGTGCGGGCCGCGGGTTCGACAGCCGAACGATCGAACGCCGCGACGGCGTCCGTCGCACCAGTGCCGCCGGGCGACCGGAACTGCGGCTCCCCGGCCGCCTTCCTCGCGCGGACGCGTCGAAGGACGGTCGGGCCCAGCGTGGCAATCGCGAGGAGCACGTTCAGGACCAGTAACGCTGCGATGGCAGCGACGACGGATTCGGCGCTCAAGACCGCGCGCGACCCTCCAAAACCCTCTTTTCTCCGCCTCGGCCGATCCTGGGGAAATCGGCCCGCGGCGCGGACCTCGGATAGTACTTGTGGGGTTCCGGGCATGGGACCCCGATTTGTGCCCGTCCGGGAAGCCGCTGCGCCCCGATCCGGCTTCTGTGGTGCGGCGGGTCAACGAAAACCGCGGATTCGGCCGCTCAGTGCGCTTGCCGGAGTGTCGGACGCGCCAGATCCGGAGCAGTTGCATGACGCGTGGCTCAGGCGCCGTCCAGCTCCTGGAGGACGCCGCCAAGGGCCTCGATTGAGCCGAGCGTGATCGGATCCACGACCAGCTGGACCTCGGCGACACCGAGTTGGGCATAGGCTCGCAGGCCGTGTGCGATCTCCGCGCTCGTGCCGGTCAGCGGCTGGATGGCGTTCTGGCGGAAGTCGCCCATCACCCGGCCGCGACCGCCGGGCAGGCGGACGTGCACCGCGACCGTGCGCTCGACCTCTGCCGGATCGCGTCCGACCTCGGCGCAGATCTCGTCGACCAGCCGGAGGCGCGGCTCGAGGCCCGCCGGGCTGTTCTCGACGTCGGCATACCAGACGTTCCAGGCGTCGACGTAGGGCAGCGTGATCCGCAGCATCCGCGGGCCGATGCTGCCGATGAGCAATGGCGGCCCGCCGGGTCGCGAGGGGCGCGGCAGCAGCTCGCAGTCGCGGGCCTGATACCAGCGGCCGTCGAAGTCGATGGCGCCGTCGCGAAGCAGCGTCCGGATAATCGTGAAGGCCTCCTCGAACCGATCGATCCGGTGATCGAACGGGAAGCCGAAGGCCCGGAACTCCGTCTCGTTCCAGCCTGCGCCGAGGCCCAGGACGAGCCGGCCGCCGCTGATCTCATCCACCGTGGCCGCGAGCTTCGCCAGCAGCGCCGGGGCATGGAACGCCGTCGAGGCGACCAGCGGACCAAGCCGGATGCGGGAGGTCGATGCGGCCAGGGCCGACAGCATCGACCAGACCTCCCACGGCCCGCGGGTCGAGCCGTCGGCGAGGCGATACAGCAGGTGGTCGCCGAGCCAGAGGGTGTCGAAGCCGGCCGCCTCGGCGCCCTGCGCTATCGCCAGGTACTCCGGCCAGCGGACCTCGCGCTCGACCTCCGGCAGCTGGATCCCAACGCGCAGCGGTCGGCCCGGTCGCGCCGTGCGACCGGACTGGGTCACTCGAGGGGATTCGTCTGTCACCCGGCCGCTCGGGGTTGTCGGGCGAGGCTGAAGACGAGCCCGGCGCCAGCCAGCATCGCCAGGGCGGCCAGCAGGAAGGCGGCAACGGGCGACACCACCGTCCAGACCAGCCCGAGCCCGGCGCTGGCAACGAGATCCCCGAGGCCGTTGACGGTTCCGAGCAGGCCGAACGACGTGGCCCTGGCGTCGCTGCCGCCGAGATCGGCCGTGGCCACCGACTCGAGCGTCTCCTGGGCGGCCGCGAGGAGCCCAGAGCCGACGAAGAGGGCCGCGAGAAAGCCCAGCTGGGCGAGATCGAAGGCGAACGCGGCAACGGCGCCGAGCGCCACCGCGGCGCCGATGAGATAGCCGAGCGCGAGGAGGGCCACCGCGTTGCCGGTCCGGTCGCTCAGGGCGCCGATGGGGTAGGACGCGGCGGCATACACGATGTTCCGGAGGACGTACAGGATGCCCGCCACCGTGCCCGCACCGACGATTCCCAGGCTGGGGGTCAGGAGGACCGTCGCGGCCAGGATCAGCAGGCTCGGCGCGAAGTCGCCGACCCCGAACAACCCGACGCCGACGAGGAAGCGCCGAAACGCGTCGGGCATGCCGCTGAGCGTTGCCCGGAAGCTCTTTCTGACGAGTCGGCCGCCGGGATCGCGAACGAAGAACGCGAAGGCAATGACGCCCAGCGCACCGGGAATGAGCGCCAGCAGGAAGACGGCCCGGAATGCCGCCAGCGGGTCCGCGGTCGTCGTGGAAAACGACGCCAGCACCGCGACACCGATGATCGGACCGATCACGGCGCCGATGGTGTCGCCCGCCCGATGGAACCCGAACGCCCGGCCCCGTGCCTCTGGAGGGACCGACTCGGCGAGGATCGCGTCCCGGACGGGCACGCGGATGCCGCGGCCGAGCCAGCCGACGATGCGGCCACCGAGGACCAACGGCCAGGAGGTGGCGACCGCGAGGAACAGGGGCATGCTGGCAGTCAGGACGTAGCCCCCGACCGCGATCCCGAAGCGGTGGCCGATCCGGTCGCCCAGCCAGCCCGATCCCAGCTTGACGAAGCTCGACACGGCGTCGGCGGTCCCTTCGATCACGCCGAGGGCCAGCGGCGGCAGTCCCAGGGCGGCGAGGAATCCGGGCAGCACCGTCGTGGCCGACTCGTGGCTGGCGTCGGTGAGGAGGCTCGTCGCGCCGATGGCCACGACGTTCCGGTTCAGCCAGCGGGAACCCGCCCTGGTTGCCACGTTGTCGGCCAGCGTAGCGGGCCGGGGCGGCTCAAGCCGGCGTGGCGCGAACGCCTCCGGAACATAGCGTCAAGTGGGAGTGCACGTGAAGGATGCGCGACCTGCGAGCGCGAGCCGCCGCGCGCGCGAACGGAATTCAACACGTCGCCAATTACCTCAAGGTCTTCGCGCCACTGGTGCCCGAACGACAGTTCCGCCCGCGATCCGGCGATAGGTGGCGATCGGCCGACTGCGACCTGGTGAGCTGCCCGCCCCTGTGGGCGCGGGCATCCCGTTCAACCCGGGCTGAAAGCGCTCAGCGACAGGCGCACCACCCGATCGTTGCCCCTGTCGATGACCCACGCCGAACCGGCCGCCACGACCATGTCGCCGCCGCCTCCGAAGCTGGGCCCGAGTGACAGCTCGAGATCAATCCGGTTGGTCGCCGATGCCACCCGGCCAAGCGAGCCTGGAACGCCTCGGCCAAGATCGAGCGAGACCCACAGCACGCCGTCGATGAGGACCGGTGTCGACGCATGGCCGCCGAGATCGATGGTCGCCACGACCCTGTCTGTGGCCGGGTCGATGCGAGCTATAGCCGTGGATTCAGTGCAGCTCGAGATCCAGACCGCCCCGCCACGGATCGCGAAACCGCCGCATGGCACGGCGGGCCCGGGAATGACGATTCTCGCCACGATCGTGTTCGTCTCCGGGTCAATCCGGACCGCCGTGGAGGCGTCCGGCACTCCGACCCAGATGCTGCCGAGACCGCTCGCAACCCAGCTCGGCCCGGAGCCGCCGGTCGGCCCAACAGCGATCGATGCGACAACGGCGTTCGTGGAAGGATCGATGCGGAGGACGGTCCCACCGTGCGCATCGGCCACCCAGACTGCCTCTCCGATCGCGACGACTCCCTTGGGTGTCTCGCCGGCGGGGATCCGGGCGACCACATCGAGGGAGGTCGGATCGATGCGGTAGAGCGTCTTCGTGTCCGAATCAGTGACCCAGACCCCGTTGCGATCGACGGCGATGCCCGCGAAGTGGTCGCTCGTCGCCCCGAGCTGGACGCTCATCGCGGCCTGGTTCGTCGCTGGATCGATCCGAACCGCGCGACCCGTCCCGGTCAGCGTCCAGACGACCAGGCCGTCGGTGACCAGCGCGACGGGCTCGACGACGTCGATTGCGCCTGTCGGCGCGACAGACACGCGGGTTAGCCCGGAAGCAGATACGGATGCCTCGGGGGTCGGGCTGGGACTTGGGGTCACGCTGGGCGTCGGCTTCACGCTCGCACCGCCACCAAGCAAGCCGGCCACGGTGGCGACCATGACGAGAGCCACCGCTGCACCGATCCCAACCCGCAGGTGAGATCGTCGCCCTCGCCCCAGGCGCGCGAGCCGGCCCCACGGGTAGAGCCGCACCTGGCGCGTCGCGAATGTTCGGCTGAACGACTCCTCGAGGAGGCGCTCCGGCACCGCGTTGGAGGCGACATCCGCCATCCACGCCTCGATGGCGGCGCCCAGATCCCGGTCCGATCGGCCGCGGGTCATGCGCTCTTCTCCGATGTTGTCGCGGCGGCTCCGCGATCGTCGGCCTCGAGGGATGCGCGCATCGCGGCCGTGCCGTAGCGGAGCCTCGATTTCACGGTCCCGACCGGGATGCCCAGCGTCTCGGCGATCTCGGTATGCGTCAGCCGTAACTGGTGCTGGAGGATGAGTGCCGTTCGCTGATCGAGCGGGAGCCTACGGAACGCCCGCTCGATCCGGTCCGTTTCACCGAGTCGCGACTCGTGATCGGGAATCTGGCGGTCGGCGAGGTGGACGAGCGAGACCTCAGCCCGGCGACGCACGCGCCGGCCCTCGTCATAACAGGCATTCACGACCATGCGGTGCAGCCATGCGTCGAAGCGATCAGGGTCGTGCAGTCTCGGCAGCTCCCGCCACGCCCGGACGATCGCCTCCTGGGTTGCATCCTCGGCTCGGTCGGTGTCTCGGAGGATGAGGCTGGCGAGTGCATAGAGCCGCTTCGTCGACCCGCTGATCAGGGCCGCGAACGCGTCATGGTCGCCGCGCATCGCACGCTCGACCTCCGCGACGCTCATCTTCCTGAGGGCCCCTGTCTGCTGTATGCGCATGGGCGCGAGATGCAGGCCCGGCTTCCGACCTTGCCTCAATGACGCTGCGGCGGGCCCTGCCGGATCTAACTCCGAGATCGACATCTCCCCCGAGCCATTCTCGCCACATAGATCGGATCGCGCCTCGGCGACCGTCCTGTATTCAACGGGTTCGCAATCCCCGTTTCGGAGGAGAGGTAGGAGACATGGCGAGCTTGACGCTCGACGACGAGCGACGAGTCTCGGCGGCGGCCGAGAAGAAGGCACTCGATCTCGGCTGGACGATCTCCGGGCGAGCCGAATTCAGGGCCGGGCAGTCATCGTGCCGTAGCCGGTAGTCGACAAGGGCTGGACACAGCCCGATCACCCTAATTCAGCGGGCCGGGCGATTCGTGATCCCGGTCGCAGCAATCATCGAATCCGCGTTTCGGAGAGGAGAGGGAATGAAGACTCGGGCGTTGTTCGCGCCATTCCTAGTTCTGGCGGTCTCCGCTCTGTCGGCCTGCACGTCCGGTGCAACGGCAACACCGTCCTCACCCGCCTCAGCTCAACCGACCCCCGTGCAACCCTCGGCTTCGCCGGCCGCGCTGATCACCTTCCACAGCCCTGAAGATTCAGGCTTTCGCCTCCCGCTCGCCCTGACCCATGGTCCCGATTGGGAGGTTCGTGTCGGGATCAATGCCCTTGACATCGTTCAGGGAAATACCTGGGGTGCCTCGATCTTCCTCGTCAATGGAGCGAAGGTCGGCGATCCAAAGGACATGACCAAGACGATCCCATGGCCCGGCGACTTCTTTACGTACCTCGCGTCGCTGCCCGGAGTCAAGGTCATCCAGGGTCCGGAGCCCGTGACCATTGGGGGCATCGCGTGCAGTCAGGTCATCGTGCACGTCACGTCGTTCGGCCCATTCCTGTGGCTCAAGGACGACTACACATGGATTGGTTCGAAAGCCCAGGACGAGAAATGGCAGCTCCTCCTCCTGGATGTCAATGGCGAGCGCGTCCTGCTATGGTTCCCCGATTCCCCGACCAACTTCGACGTGCGGTATCCGCTCGTGCAACAGATCTACGAGACGATCAGCTTCGCCAAGTGAGGCGCGGCGTGCGCGGATCCACGGAAGAGGAAGAAGGAAAAGGCCAGGCTGGCTCGGTTCGCTCCCGCGCGAGATCAGGTTCGAGGCCAACGGCCACCGCTTCCTCCTGGTCCGTGGGCTCCTCGTTCGAGTCCCGCGAAGTGATCTATCGACATCACTGCGTACTCCTTGGTGTGCACTCTCAATCAAGCGCAATGTGGTCGGGGCGGTGGGATTCGAACCCACGACCTCGTGCTCCCAAAGCACGCGCGCTGCCAAGCTGCGCCACGCCCCGACGGATCCGACCTCAGGAACCGTACACGACTCGCGATCGTGTCGGAACGCGGGTCCTGACCTGGCGGGAGATGCTTGCGTGCCGATCGGGCCACGCTGGCGCGCAAGCCGGTCAGTCGTCGAGCCAGACGCGATCCTGGTGGTCGGGATCGTCGATCGGCGACGAGATGAAAAGGACCTGCGGCGCGTCCTCGAAGCGACCGCCGTGCGGGGTGCCGGCCGGGATCACCCAGACATCCCCCGGCTTCACCGGCCGGGTCAAGCCGCCGACGTCGACCGAGCCGCTGCCCGTCAGCACGTAGCCGATCTCGTCATGGGTCGTATGGATGTGGCGCCTGAACGGGCCTGGGTGGCCCTGGAAGACGAAGACGCTCGACTGGCTGCCGTGCCCGAGATACGTCCGCTTGAACACGTCGTCCTCGGTCAGCGCGTCGGCACGAACGGCCGCGGCGACGTCGACGACGTCGATATGCGTGAGCGGCAGCGCTTGCTGGCAGCTCGGGCAGCGAAACCTGTCGTGCTCGTGGACGTGCTCAGTCATCGCGGACCCTCCTTCGAGCGGCCGCCGTGCCGCGCAACCGTGGCTTCGAACAGGAAGTGGTAGACCTCGACGTGGCGCTTCGTCTCCCACACGCCGTCGCCCCAGATGTACGCGCCGTGGTCCCGCACGAGGACGGCGAAGGCGCTGCCGAACCGGCGATCGTCGAGAACGCGCGCGAGCTCGGCGACGAGCTCGGGCTCACGGGGCGTGTTGTCGATCACCGGCACGCGATGGACGTCCAGATTCGAGAGGTCCCGGATGCCCTTGAGCATTTCTAGCCCCGAGATCTCGAGCTGGTCCGTTCCGTCAGCGAGGTCGGCGGCCAGCACCGCCGGCAGGGCGTGCGAATGCGCGACGCTGCCGGCGTCTCGCTCGCGGGCGATCAACCCGAAGATCGCGTTGCACTCGCTCGGCCGAAGGCCGGGGGTCGCCGGCTCGCGGAGCACCCGTCCATCGACGGGCGAGACGACGAAGAAGTCGTCGGGCCGAACGAGCTCCTTGTGGACACCCGTCGGTGCGAGGAAGAGGTTCCCATCCTCCGTCGGGCCGCAGATCCCGCCGCCGGTCCCCGACACCCAGGCTCGGGCGTGCCAGTCGCGAAGCAGGCTCGAGAGCAGCTCCGGCGTCGACGCGTCCGTCAGAGGCTGGTCCGGGTACACGATGGTCACGAGGTCAGCCGCCGGGAGTGGGTAGGCATCGATCCGGCGATTCTCGCACGCCGCTCAGCGGACCTGTGGGGGCATGGTGGCAGCCCCCCACGTCGGACCCAGCCTCACTACTCGAGGTCGCGCAGGACCGGGACGATCCGCCGCGCCGCCCGACCCCGGTGCGAGATCGCGTCCTTCTCGACCTGGCTGTACTGGCCGAACGTCCGGCCCCCCGCGCGCTCGCGAGCCGGCTCGAAGATCGGGTCATACCCGAAGCCAGCGTCGCCGCGGGGCTCGGTCGCGATCCGACCGCGGGTCGTGCCGCGCCGGGTCTCGATTCGGAGGGGCCCGCCGGGATCATCCGCGGCCGGTGGCATCGCGAACGCGAGGACGCACACGTATCGCGCCCCACGGCGCTCGGGTGGCAGGCCTTCCAGCTCGTGGAGCAGCTTGGCGTTGTTGTCCGCATCGGTCGCCTCCGGCCCCGCGTAGCGACGGGTCCGGACGCCGGGCAGGCCGCCGAGCGCCTCCACCTCGAGGCCGGAGTCGTCGGCCAGCACCGGCAGCCCGGTCGCTCGCGCGGCAAAGCGCGCCTTGATCCGGGCGTTCGTCTCGAAGGTCAGGCCGTCCTCGACCGGCTCGCCGGCGACGCCTAGGTCGTCGAGCGAAACCAGCTCGGCGTGGTCAAGGCGGAGCAGGTCCCGCAGCTCGCGGAGCTTGTGCGCCGATCGCGTGGCGATCACGAGCTGCCGCGGCGCCGGAGCGCCCGCCGGACCGTCCTCGCGTGTCAAATTTTCTTCACGCGGCAATTGGTCAGAGGATCCGAGGCTGTCGGTCTCCGGTTCGAGCGTGCAAGGCAACGGTTGGACGCCAAGCCCGTGCCAAATGCGCGCCTGGTGACGGATCTGTCACGAAGAGCGTGACGAGTTGCCGCCTCAGGATAATTTGACAATTTCCCGGTCACGTTCACGCGCCTCCGCCCAGCTCAGGCGTGGGCGCGTCGCTGAGCGCAGGAGTGTCGCTCAACGTCCCCGGGTCGCGCAGCCTGTGGGCCGACCGGGTCGCGATCACGAGCCGCGGCCGTACCACGGCGGCGGAGCTATCGATGGAGCCGCTTGACGCCCTCAGCGCCGCACCGTGGCGAGGGCCGCGGCCTGGGCTTCGAAGAGTCGCTTCAGGCCGACGTTCGCGAGGTCGAGGAGGGCGTCCACCCGCGCCCGGTCGAAGGGCCGGCCCTCGGCCGTGCCCTGCAGCTCGACGTACGTGCCGGCGTCGGTGCCGACCACGTTGAAGTCCACCTCGGCGCGCGAATCCTCGCTGTAGTCGAGATCGAGCATCGCGATGGCGTCGATGACGCCGACGGACACCGCCGCGACCTTGCCGACCAGCAGGCGCTCCATGCCGAACGTCATCAGCGCCGCGGCCAGCGCCACGTAGCCGCCGGTGATCGAGGCGCAGCGCGTGCCGCCGTCCGCCTGGATCACGTCGCAGTCGACCGTGACCGTTCGCTCGCCGAGCTTCCCGAGGTCGACGACGCCACGCAATGAGCGGCCGATCAATCGCTGGATCTCGTGGGTCCGGCCGCCCAGCCGGCCTTTCACGCTCTCGCGATCGGTTCGCTCCGCCGTCGCCCGGGGCAGCATCGAGTATTCCGCGGTGACCCAGCCGGTGCCCTTGCCACGGAGGTGCGGCGGGACGCGGTCACTGATCGTGGCCGCGCAGAGGACCTCGGTGTCGCCGGCCCGGATGCGGCAGGACCCCTCGGCCCACTTGAGGACGCCCAGCGTCATCGTCACGGGTCGCAGGTCGCCGGGCCCGCGCCCGTCTGCGCGGACGCTGGGGGGCCGATTGCCGATGCTCATTCGGAGCGCTCCTCCTCTGCCGCATGGGCGACCGCCGAGCGTTGCTCGGCCTTCGCAGCGTCCCACAACGCATCGAGCGTGTCGAAGTCCAGGTCGCGCATCGCGACTCCACGCTCGGTGACCATCCGCTCGACACGCCGGAAACGCGACCGGAACTTCTCGTTCGCAGCGCGCAGTGCGGCCTCCGACTCGATTCCCAGCTTGCGACCGACGTTGACCACCACGAGCAGCAGGTCGCCGAACTCCTCGCGACGGTCGGCGTCCGACGTCGACGCGGCGAGTTCGGTCAGCTCCTCGGCCAGCTTGTCGAGGACCCCGGCGATGTCGGGCCAGTCGTAGCCGAGCGCCGTGGCTCGTTCCTGCATCTCCAGGCTCGCCGCGAGCGCGGGCATGGACGGGCTGATCCCGTCGAGGGCACTCTTCGGCGCGCCGTCGGTTCCGACCCTGGCGTCGTCGACGGCAGCCTCGGCCCGCTCCTCGGCCTTGATGCGCTCCCACTGGCGGTTGACGTCCGCCGCAGTTCGGGCGACCGCCTCGCCGAAGACGTGGGGATGGCGGCGCAGGATCTTGCGGCCGATCGACGCCTGCACGTCCGCGAGGTCGAACACCCCCTCCTCGGCCGCCAGCTGCGCGTGCAGGATCACCTGCAGCAGCAGGTCGCCGAGCTCTCCCGCCAGCTCTGGCGTCGCGCCACCCTCCAGGGCGTCGTAGACCTCGTACGTCTCCTCCAGCAGGTGCTTCCGGAGCGACGCATGGGTCTGCTCGCGATCCCAGGGGCAGCCGTCGGGGCGGCGCAGCCGCTCGCTGATGTAGGGCATCGCCCACGGCCCTGCGACCGCCAGCTCGGGCGGGATCGGCGGCAGGTATGCCGGACCCTCGAGATCCGATGCAACCAGGGCACCGACGGTCGTCTCCTCGACGCTCGCGTCGGGCTGCCCCGGGCGAGCGAGCCGGCCCACACGATGCGCCGCCGGATAGAGCCGCCGCAGGAGATCGAGCGGATCCCCGCCGCCCGGGCCGTGGCGCCCCGGCAACGGCGCAGCCGAGCCGTCGGCCACGGCCGCCCCGCCAGCCACGGCCGGCCCGCCGGCGAGCAGCACCAGCGGCACCACCAGGAGCGGCCGTGACGGCTCGATGGGTGTGGCGATCAGGCGCTCGGCGACCACGACCTGGAGGCCGGCCGCAGGATCGAAGGCCCAGCGCTCGCGCGCCTCGGCGACCATCGCGTCGAGCACGCCGATCGAGATCAGGCCTGGGGGACCGTGGGCGCGACGTTGCGGACGATGTCCGCCTCGGCCTTCTTGCCCGCGTACCAGTCCGAGAAGCCGTTCTGCTTGAAGATCGCGAGTTGCTCGTCGGTCGGTGTCCGGACCTCCTCGGCGAGGATCTTGAACAGGTACGCCCCATCCTGAGGCACGGCCACGACGTCGCTGACCGAGCCGACCGCGGTGTTGAAGATCGCGCCACCCTTGTCCTCGGCGAACTGGCCCTCGACGATCCAGCCGATGTCGCCGCCGTCTGCGGATTCGGCGCCCTCGCCCTGGTCGCGCGCGAGCTGGGCGAAGTCCGTCCCCTCGGCGGCCTCCTCCTTGATCGTCTGCAGCCAGGCCTCGTCGCCGCCGCCGAGCGGACGCATGAACTGCACGACGTGCCAGCCGAAGGCGGTCCTGAACGGCTCGATCAGGTCTCCGGGCTGGAGGCCCTCCTTGAAGATCGCCGCCGCGAAGTCCTTGTCGATGGGGCTGGTGGGGTCATACCACGGCTGCTTGCCGCCGGTGCTCCTGGCCGAGCCTTCGTCCGACTTCGTGCGAGCCAGCTCGTCGAACTTCGTTGGATCCGTAAGCAGCTCCTGGTAGGCCGCGTCCGCCTCCTGGTGGGCCGCCTCCCAGGCTGGGTCGGTCAGCGGCAGCGATCCCGCCGCGCTGGCGTCGTCATTGGGCGAGAACAGGATGTGGCGGACCTTCACCGCATCCGGCTGTGGGGCCGTTGACGGTGACGGCAGGTAGATCTGCAGGACGTGGCGCTGCTTTCCGGGCTGCGACAGGTCGGCCACGACCTTGTCGTTGAGCCGCTTCCGGACGACGTCGCCACGGATCGCGGTCCGGTAGTCCGCCAGCTTGATTCCCGCTTCGTCGATCTTGGTCGAGAAGGTCTGGTCAACCGACGCGGGCGCGATCTCGGTGACCCGGCCGATGCGGAAGACGCCATCGTCGCCCTCGACGACGTCGGTGGTCGCGCCCTGCGCGAGGGCGAACAGCGCCTCCATGAGCTTGACGTCGTAGCCGCTCTCCTTCGGCAGCCAGCCGAGGTCGCCGGCCTGCGGCGCGGATGCGGCGGTGGAGACGGTCTTCGCGACGTCGTCCCAGGCCTTTCCCGCCTTGAGGTCGGCGAGGGCGGCCTCGGCCTTTGTGCCGGCTGCGGCCTTCTGCTCGTCGGTCGGATTGACTGTGTCCGGGTCGCTGGCCGGGGTCACCTCGATGAGCCAGCTGTGGCGCTCCTCCTGGGAGGTGGCCTCATCGAGGAGCTGGGCATCGATGTCGGCGTCGGCGACCTGGATGCCGGCCTCGCCCGCCAGCTTGGCCTGGACCAGCACGTCGATCAGCCGCTCGAGGGCGATCGCCGGCAACGAGTTGCGGCGCTGGTCCAGGAACGACAGCTGCTGGGAGGCGCTCGAGGCCGAGATCCGGCCCGCCGCGAGGAGGGTCTGGACCCGCTGGGCGGTGTAGTCGATCCGGAACTTCTCGATCGCGTAGCGGGTCCGGAAGGCGTCCTTGTTGATGACCGTGCCGTTGACGCTGGCGGCGGTTCCGAAGTGATCGTCGTACCAGGTCCAGCCGGCATAGCCGACCAGGATGAGGACCGAGACGACGATCGCGACGACGAAGCCGACGCTGATCAGGGTGGTGCGACGATCGCCCGAATCCCAGCCGGAGCGGCCGGGCCGCCGGGTGACGGGTCTGGCTCGGAACGTCATGCGGTGAACGGTTCCTGGAAGGGCCCGAGGTCGGGCGGTGGTGGCGCGCCGGGCTGGGCCGACGCGAAGACGGGCCCCGAATGGTACCGCAACCTTTCAGCGGTCCCGGGCGAACCGCTCCAGCAGGTCGAGGTACGCGGGCGCGTCGTGCTCCCAGGAGTGCCGCTCGACGATCGTCCGAGCCGCCTCGATGCCGGCATCGCGGGCGGCGGCATCGTCAATGAGGGCCACGATCTGATCGGCCAGCGAACCCGGATCCCCGGATGCGTAGCGACGAACCGCCTCTGGCGGGAAGGTCCGATCGACCAGCGGAAGCCGGGCGCAGACCACGGGCTTGCCCATCGCGGCGTACTCGAAGATCTTGGTCGACAGGCTGGCTTCGGTGAAGGAATCGAGCCGGGTCGTCGCGAGGCCGACGTCGGCCCGGGCGATCGCAGCGGGCACGTCCTCGATCGGGATCCGACCGCGCAGCGAGACCCGATCGGCGAGATCCAGCTGGGTCACAAGGCGCTCCAGCTCCGGCTGGGAGTCGCCTCGGCCATAGATCTCCAGCGCCGTGGGCAGCTCCGGCCTCCGGTCCCGGAGCGCGGCGATGGCCCGGACGGCAACATCGACCTCGTAGGTCGGCGTCAGGCCGCCGGCGAAGATCAGGCGCAGCGTGGCGTCGGCCATGAACGGGCGCGCCGGGTAGGCCGCGCGATCGAACCGGGCGAGGCTCGGGCTGTTGGGCACGATCGAGATCCGCTCAGCGGCGACGCCGAGGCCCAGGAGCCGCGCCCGGAGCGCGTCGTTCACGGTGACGGCGTGCGTCGCCGCGGCGATCGATGCTCGCTCGGTGGCCTGCAGGAGCCATCGAAGGACGGCGTTCGCAGCACCCGGGAATCGGCTGGCGAAGAACTCCGGCGTCGCCTCGTGCAGGTCCAGGATCACGGGCACGCCGGTGAGGCGCAGCGGCAGGGCCGCGAACACCAGCCAGTCCGGCAGCGTCGCAACCTGCACCAGCGCGTACCGCCGCCGGGCGTGGTCGCGGGCGAGTCGGAACGCCGCCCGAACGAAGAACGCGAGGTACTCCGCGAGGTAGGTCGCGATGCCGGCGCCCTGGTGGCGCTGGACGTCGAG
>DASQFM010000100.1:0-11464 GCA_035633135.1 Candidatus Eiseniibacteriota bacterium | reverse complement strand
CAGGGCGAGACCGCCTCAACGTCATCACCCGAGGCCGCCACGAAGCCGACGACCCACAGAAGGCTGCCGAGGATGGCGGCGTATCCGCCGATGCGGAGGGTCATGGCCAGTCCTTTCGCTGCTTCGGAGGTGGCCCGGGGGCCGCGGAGATGCAATCGGGCGTCGATGGCCCCGAGCATGACGTCTGCCACGTCGAAGGGGCCCAGCGGGCGCTCCTCGAGGAGCGCCGCGAACTCGTCGCCGTAGCGACTGCGCCAGGACGCCGGATACAGGTGCAGCAGCAGGCCCGTCACCGGGAACCCTGGTTCAGCTGCCGAAGGCCGAGCTTCGCCAGCTCCGAGAGCTCGCGCAGCTGCTCGGACAGTACCGTGGCGCCCACGGCGGTCAGCCGGTAGGGCCGCCTGCGCTCGACCGGTTCGAGCCCCTCGACCAGACCGCGCTGTTCGAGCCGAACGAGGGCCGCGTAGAGCGTCCCCGGGCCGAGGGGCCGGCCGGTGCCGGCCTCGACGTCGGTCATGATCGCGTAGCCATGCTTTGGGCCGTCGGCGAGGCTGACGAGGATCAGCAGCGCGGGCTCCGCGAACCGGCCGACCTCCGGGATCTGCGACTGGTCCATCCGGCTCCAGATACTACGTGATGCGATATATCGCAATCCGATGTATAGGCTGTGGGGAGGCTCCCTGTCAAGCCCGAACTTCTCGCGGCTGCCCGCAGACGGATCGCTCTATCAGTCAGGCGCCCAGCCGATCTGCCACGAGCGCCTCGGCCGTGCTGCGACTCGCGGCCTGGCCGGTCACGGCCTCGACGAACGGCTCGCGCGCCAGGGCGACCATCTGGACGTCCGTGACGGCGCGAACCGAGGCCGTCCGCGGGATGTCCCGAAGGAGCGCAATCTCGCCGAAGGATGCGCCGGCGCCATCGGTTCGAACGACCCGGTCGTCGATCGAGAACTCGACCTGGCCCGACTCGACAACATAGAAGCGGTCCCCCGCCTCGCCCTGGCGGATGATCCACGTGCCGGCCGGGGCCACGACAGGAACGAGCCTCCGCGCCAGCCGTTCGAGGGTCAGGGCCGGCAGCGGGGCGAACATCGGGATCGCGCGCACGAGGGCCAGCCGGCCGACCGGCACGACCGCGTGGGCGTCGATGACCCTGAGCGCCCGCCAGGCGACGAGCGCCACGATGGGCAGCCATGACCCGGCGACGACGAGCCCGCCGCGCACGCCCTCGGCCCCGATCAGGCCAGCGATGAGAATCGAGCCGACGCCGAACGCGCCGAGGAATATGCCCTCGACGATGCCGAAGATCCGCGACAGGACCTCATCCGGCGTGGCGCGCTGGAGGAGCGTGCGACCGGCGATATCCATGAGGCTCCGGCCGGCACCGGCCGCGACGAGGAGGCCGACCGCGACCAGCGGGATCGGCAGCAGCGCGATGCCGATGAGCGGGACGCCCCAGACCAGCAGCCCGGCGACGAACACGGTGACGATGCGCGGGCGGCTGACCAGCGAAGCGGCCAGCCACGACCCGATGATCCCGCCGACGCCGAGCGACGCGCCGAGGATCCCTGCGCCGATCGAGCCGATGTCCATCGTGCCGAGGGCGAGCGCCACGTTCAGGACGTCGACGGCCCCCCACAGCAGGGCGGCCGCACCGAGCACCAGGACGACCGTCCGCGGCCCGGGCAATCGGGCCAGTGCGGAGAAGCCGCCAAGCAGCTCATCAATATTGCTCGAACCGGCCGGGGCCGGCGATGCGCCGTCGGGCGAGCGCCGATCGACCGAGCGAGCGATCGACCGAGGGATCGGCCGGACCCCGGCGACCAGCCCGCCGCCGATCGCCATGACACCCGCCGCCAGCAGGAAGACCGCGCCAGGGCCGAGGCGATCGATGACCAGCCCCGCGATCGCGGGACCGAGCAGGATCCCGAGGCTCTCGGTCCAGCCCGAGGCGACGTTCGCCGCCGTCAGCTCGGCTGGGTCGCGCGCCAGCCCGGGCAGGAGGGAGGCGTGGGCCGGCCGGGTCAGCGAGGTCGCGATGACGGCGAGGACCGCGAAGCCATAGACGACGAAGGCCGGCATCGCCGTGACCAGGGCGATCCCCGTGGCACCCATCGCGACCGCCTGGCTCCAGTAGGCGATGAGCAGCATCCGCTCGCGGGAATAGCGGTCACCGAAGTCGGCCGCGAACGGCGCGATGACCGCGGCGGGCAGCAGCTGCAACAGCGAAACGGCGCCGGCCTCGGCGGCGCCGCCACGCTGGAACGCGTAGACGAGGATCGCGAGCCAGCGCGCCCAATCGGCGAGGTTGAACCCGGCGAACGCGACGACGACGCGGCGCAGGTCCCGGCTGTGGACCACGAGCTGGAGGAGCCAGCGAGCCATCGGTCGGCAACGGTACGGGCCCGGCGGGGGGCGAAGCAAGAAAACGCATGGGGATGGGCGTAGAAGCATTGACCATTTGGCCGGTTGGTCATAATCTGGTTCGACCAACCGGCCAAGGAGAACTCTTTGACCAAGCGCTTTTACACGCCGCAGGAAGTCGCCCAGCTGCTCGGCGTCAGCCCGACAACCGTCATGAGCCGGATCCACGACGGCGCCCTTCCGGCGGTGCGCGTCTCAGATCGGATCTATCGGATTCCGGTCCCCGCCTTCGAGCGCTTTGTATCGACGAGGCCGGCGCCCGAGTTCCAGATCACGTACCGGCGCGTGAAGCGGGTGAAGAAGCTCGGCGAACCGATCGCCGCACCCGCAGACGACCTCATCACGGCGTGATTCTCTCGACCCAGTCGCTCAACCAGTACATCCTCGGGCTCGCCAAGGCGCTCGATACGCGCGGCTTCGACGTCGAGTCCGGTCCGATTGCCGAGTTCGATCCGGCAGGTTACGTCGCGTACTCGGTCGTCGGCGTGCTCCAGGAACCACCCGGCTCAGGCCGGACGGAGATCAGCCTCGACGAGATCTGGCACCCGCTGCCGGAGCGGCGTTGGGAGCGTCGCGAATACTCCTACGACCTGCTCGATCGACCCAGGCATCGGCGTCGGGCGTTCCACCTGCACGATCGCGAGCTGGCAGAGGCTGCGCTGCGCTCCATCGTCCATGAACACTGCGAAGAGGTGATCGGCCAGCCTGCCTGCCGGCACTACCTCGGCCGCGAGCTGCCAGACGGCTATCAGGCGATCGACTTCCTGATGGCGGCCTGGGTCGAGCCTGGCGACCTCGGGTCCTCCTCGCTTGTCTGCCTCGACTGAGATTTGACTCGTCCTACCAGCCGTCCTACCATCACTCCTACCATGAGCTCCCAGGCCGCATCGAGACCTCACGCGCTCGCAGAGACCGCCGCCGCGTACGGGATCGAAGCGCCGGCGTCGTCGCACGCGAAGCTATCGATCAGCCTTCCGATCGATCTCGCGGCACAGGTCAGACTCGCGGCCTCCGAGTCGGGCCTGACGGTCAGTGGCGTCATCGCCGCGGCGCTCCGCGGGTCGATCGCCGCGGCCGACCAGGCCCGGCTGGATCGGGCGCTGGAGCTCGACGCCGAGGACAACGCCGCGTTCGCCAACGAGGCCCTGACGCTGACCGCTCGGGCGTGGAAGGACCTCGAGTGGTAGGTATCGGGCGATCCGCGCCGACGATGAGTCCGCGCCGCGGCGACATCCACTTCGTGGCCTTCCCGGACGGAGGGGGTCACGTCCTGCGCGGACCGCACCCCGCCGTTGTCGTACAGACGGATCGGATGCAGCGATCGTCGACGGTCGTCGTCGTGCCGATGACCAGCTCGGCCAAATCGGCAGCCGAAGCGCCGCCCTACCTCGTGGCGGTGGGCGCCCGTGAGTCTGGCCTCGACCGGGACGGCTTTGCGAAGTGCGACCAGCCGGCGACCCTGCCGGTCGTGGTCCTCGGGCCGCGCGCAGGCCGACTCAACCCGGCCACCATCGAGCGGGTTGACTCCGCCCTGCGGTTCGTGTTGGAGCTTTGAGGCCACCGAATCACCGAGCGGACGCATCCGGCCCCGCGATCGCGATACCGCGTCGATGGCTACGTACACCCTCAATGAGCGCGCGGTGGCGCACGCCCGACGCCTGATCCAAGCCCGGCGGTACGTGCTCAGCGAAACTTCAGTCTGGGTCAGCCCTGCTCGGTCGTCGTCTTGGTCGTCGTCTCGCGCCGGCGCTGGTTGACCGGCCGCTCGATCGTCTGGCCCGGCTGGATCACAACATCGTTGCCGTTGATGATCACCGTGTCGGGCGTCTTCTCCTCGACGACGTCTTGATCGTTGGTGACGGTCGTGCGGACGGTCTCGCTTCGTTCGGTCATCTGGCTCTCCCGCTTGCCCGAGGCAGACGCCTCAGCCTGACGATCGTGCACCGCCAACGACGCTGCTCGGGCACGCAAGACGGGGCAGGCCGTATCAGGAGTCTCCCAGTCGCGGGCCGGACGGACGACCGTGGCTCGACCCCACGCGCGTCACACTCGGCAGCTTGATGCCGGCCACGCATCGGGCCTCCATGCGAGCGGTCAAAGCGGCATGACTCAGCTCGTCGCCAGCGCCACGGTGCCGCCCGGGAGCTTCAGGCCCGCGCGAGGGCGCGAGGGAATCCCGCCCTCAGGCGACCTCAAGGAGGCGGCCCGTCTCGACCTCGTAGACCAGGCCGTGAACCGGCACATCGAGGACAGCCGGGTGCTCGCGGATGATCCGGACCTGCTCGGCCACCATGGCATCGAGATCGGCGAACGCACCAAACGACATCGTGGTCTCGTGGCCCGTCGTCTGCGCGAGGCGCTCTCGCAGGCCCGCCTCGTCGACCTCGTGGAGGCCGCAACCGGTGTGAGCGATCACCAGGATCTCCTGGGTTCGCAGCAGCTGCTGGCTGACGACGAGCGACCGAATGGCATCGTCCGTGGCGAGCCCGCCGGCGTTGCGGATGATGTGGGCATCGCCGACCCGCAGGCCGAGGGCGTCCTCGACGAGGATCCGCGCGTCCATGCAGGTCAGCACGGCCAGGCCGCGAACCGGGGCAGCGGTGAGGGCCGAACGATCGAAGACCGCGCCGAAGCGGCGGTTCTCCTCGACGATGCGTCGGTATTCGGGGCTGGAATGTGCCGGGCCACGATGGGCTTGCGTCAGGAGTCGCCCCTCCCTCGGGGATCCCGCGTCTCGCCTTCCCATCCCGCGAGTCTAGCGGCGCGACGGACCCTCCCGGATGCCAGCCGCTCGCGGCACGGAGCGCGTGCCCGGGAACTCCCGTAATGGATTGGCGTTCGTCGCGTCCTTTGTGTTGACGCCGCGCCCTGAGATCCAACCCTACGGCACCCGTACGTCATGGAGCCGTCGAATCGGCGCGCGACTTCACCAGCCCGCGGGTTTCGCCGGCTCGGAACGGAGGACCGTCCTCAGCGGTGTCTGCCGTGATGTCTGTACCGGTGTCTGCCGTGATGTCTGTGGGTGAATGGCGCCGACCCTCCGATGCAACCACAGACATCACCGGGCGCGAGACATCACCGGGCGAGAGACATCACCGGGCGAGAGACATCACCGGGCGAGCACCTGCCGCGGCGGGATCCTGCGTGCCCGAGCCATCCTCAAGGCCAGGACGCCCGCGCCGACCTGCCAGATCGACGGGATAGCAACGAACACCCGCTCGAGCAGGCCGAGCCACGGCGTCAGCGGGCCATCGAGCGTCGCCGGGACGAGGGCGATCGAGACCAGAACGACGGCTGCCGCGAAGAGGGTCGGCCGGACGCTCCCCCGCCAGCGCGGGTCGCGGCGCATCACGAGCCCGAGCGCCAGCAGCGTGAGCGGCATCGTCACCGCGTAGAGGTAGAAGTTCGCGAGGTGAAGCGCCCCGACGGTCGAGACCGGCGCGCCGTCGGGATCGGCCGGCAGGATCGCGAAGCCGAAGGAGATGACCGCCTGGACAAGCACCAGCGCCCGAACTAACGCCCGGTCGCGCGGCGTCGCCCCGAGCACGCTCGACAACCCGAACGCCCACGCCACGCCGAACACGCCACTGATCGCGAATGCCAGTGTCTGCAGCCAGCCGAGCGACGCATCGACGAGGAGGCTGATCGACTGCGAGATCGGGTCGTAACCCGGCCAGGTGGCACCAACTACCAGGGTCAAGCCCCACGCCACGATCGGCCCAACGATGCCGGCAAGGATCCCGAGCGCCTGACGCCGTGCTGCCACGAGGCCGACAATAGCGAGCGACATGGATCTAATCGGGTGGATCATCCTCGGGCTCATCGCCGGCTCGATCTCGGGCTGGTTCGTCGGCACCCGTACTGTCCAGGGCTGCCTGCCCACGATCGTCGTCGGCATCCTCGGCGCGATCGTCGGCGGCTGGATCGCCCGCCAGCTCGGCTACGGCCAGGTCGAGGGCTTCTTCTCGGCGATCGTGTTCTCGATCCTCGGCTCGATCGTCATCCGGCTCATCCTTCGGGCGATCGAGGGCCGTCCCAACGAAGGACCATGACGGCCCCAACCGGTTCGCCGGTAGTCCTGCGACCCGGCGAGGGCCGCGCCATCGACCTCGGCAACTTCGCGATGTCGCTGAAGGCCGATGGCGCCCAGACGGGCGGCGCGTTCTCGCTGCTCGAGGCCAGCGAACCCGCCGGCTTCGGGCCGCCGCTGCACATCCACCACGACTGTGGCGAGGGCTTCTACGTCCTCGAGGGTGAGTACAACATCTTCATCGAGGAGCGCGAGTACGCCTGTCCGGCTGGCTCCTTCATTTACATCCCGGCGGGCCTGCGCCACGGCTTCCGCGTCGGGGGCGTCCCCAGCCGCAAGCTCAACGTCTACACGCCGGCGGCGATGGTCGGCTACTTCGATGACCTGAGCGCCGCGATCGCGAGCGGAGATGCCGACCCGGCACGTCTGGACGAGATCGCCCGGGCGCACTCCATGGAGGTCATCGGTCCGGTTCCGGAGGGCTATCTCTAGCCTCGGCGGAGCGCTCATAGACCGCGATCTGCCAGTGGCGCTTCCGGTCGCGGTGACGGAGCCGAAAGCCGGCGCTCGCGAGGCGCGCCTCGATCAGGTCCAGACTGTGGACGTAGCCCGGGCACGGTTGGCCGCGCAGGCCATTCCACACATCCTCGACCCACTGCTCCAAGCGGGCGAGGGCGCCCAGCCAGCCCCGCGAGGTTGGGGTGGTGAACGCATAGATCTGCTTTGCTGCCGGCAGCGTGTTCGCCAGGAGGCGCTCCACGTCCGGGTAACAGCAGATGACGCGGTCCAGGATCACCCAGTCGTGCGGCTCGAGCGGGACTCGCGCGGCGTCGCCGACCGAGAGATCCGCGCGTTCCGAGAGCTGCGCTCGTTTGAACCGATCGCGCGCGGCGTCGATGGAAGCCGGCGACAGGTCAACCCCGGTGGCGTGCGCCGCACCCGCTTGCGTCAACCCGAGCAGCAGCAGCCCACGCCCGCATCCCAGCTCGAGCACCGTCTTGCCGGTCGGATCCATGGACACGAGCGCAGCGCTGAGACGCTGGGTCACGGCAACCGGACCGGGTTCCTGGCGTTGCGCCAGGCGCTCGGCCGTGCGGGCGTCGAAAAATCGGGCAATCCGAGAATCGGTCGGGCAGGCGCAGTCTTCGCCGTTCGATTCCGGCGTCGGTTCCATCGCCAGGATCGTACGCCGCGCTCCAGGCACGAACGCCTCGGAGTCCGTCGCAATTCTTGTCGACAGGTATCGTGCGAGCGCGGAGACTGCCGGGACCCGGATGAGGAAGCGATGCGCGGCCGCGATTGGAGCTCCGAGACCCCCGTGAAGACGCGACGCCTGACCACCGGCCCCAGGGTTCTGCTGGCGCTGCTCCTCGTCGCCGAGATGGCGGTCCCGCCGTCGGTCGCGCTCGCGCAGGAGACGGTCGAGCCGTCCGACGTCGTGATCGTGCTCGACTACTCGCTGTCGATCCTCCAGGACGAGGCGAGCCGTGGCCAGTTCGCCGAGGCCCTCGCGAGGATCGCCGACAGCGTCGACGAGAAGGCCGCCGATCTGGCCGCCGGCAACGCCACCATCTCGTTCGTTGCCTTCGCTAGCACTGCCGTCGATTACCTCCCGGAGTGCGTCGACCTGAAGCTGAGCGGATCCGAGGAGAACGTCCACCAGCTCGCGACCTGCTTCCGCCGGGTCTGGGGCGAGTACAAGGCGGGCCCCGACGCACCCGTTCGAGAGCGCGTCGGGAACGCAACGAACTACGTCGCGGCGTTCGAGCGGGCAGCCCTGCACCTGCCGGCCGCCTCCAGGCGCCCGGCGATCGTCTTCTTCACCGACGGCAAGCACGAGACGCAGGGCGTGCCACCGGCCGCCGTCCAGCCGGCAGCAGATTCGCTGTTCGGCGCCAGGTCGCCGTTCGCCTTCCTGCCGGTCGGCATGGGCCTCGTGCCCGACGAACGGTCCCAGCTCGAGTCCGGCCTCCTCGCCCTCCGCGATCTCACCCGGGACATGCATCCGTGCCCAGGCGGCGCGACGTTCGAATGGCCGACTGTCGTCTTCGATACCGCGGAGGCTGCCGGCGAAGCCGTCTCGGTTGCCGTCCAGCGGGTGACGTGCGGCTTCCCTGCGCTCGTTCCGACCCCGGGCCCGACGACGGGCCCCACGGCGCCTCCGGCCGTGACCGCCGCACCGAGCGCCGCCGCCACGCTCGGCCCACCCGCGGCGCCGCTGGGCGTGTCCGTCGAATCGGGTGATGGGGCGGCGACGGTTCGAGTGGCTCCGGCTCCCGATGGAGCGTCGGCGGCCGGTTACACGGTCGAATGCTCGACAGACGGCGGCTCGACCTGGCTGCCCGCACCGACGGCACAGGCCGCCGGTGACGCGATCAGACTTGGCGGCCTGGTCAACGCAAGCGAGTACCGCTGCCGCGTCTACGCCGAGAATGCGCACGGGCTCAGCGCGGCGTCTCCGGTCTCGAATCCCTTCACCCCGTGCGGCTCGCTGTTCGAATGTCAACCATCGCTACTGTCGGTGATCGTGGCCGTGATCGGTGGCGCCCTGCTGGCGCTCATGACCGGCGTCATCGTCTGGTCCCAGAACCGGAGGCGCCGGCACATCACCGTCGAGCTCGACGGCCTCGGCAGGACCTACCTTGGCCGGGGCCCGTCCGTGGGCGCCTCGCTGATGCGCGACGGCAGCGGTCGGCTCAGGGGCCTCATGCCCGGCGATCGACGGTCCGAGATCGTCGTTCGCCATCGCGGTGGAGACCGCTTCACGATCACGGCCGCCCGGAAGTCGACTGACGTGCTGGCTGGAGAGCCGGCGACGATGGTCGACGACCGCGGCGAGACACACCGCCTCGTGCTCCGCCACTGGGGCGCGACCGGCTACGACTTCGAGCCGAGCGGTCCCGAGGCGCGTCGCCGGCCCTAGGCGTCGAGCTCGAAGGACGGAGGCGACTCAGCGCGCGGGCTGAGCGGTCGTCTCGACCGGCCCCGCGGTCTCAGCCTGTCCCGCCGCTCCGTCCGTCTCGCCCGTCACGATCGCGCGCGACTCTTCCTGGGCTGCCTCGGATCCATCGCTCGACCGACCCTAGGCGTTCGAGTCGCATCGTCGCGCTTCGCCCCGACCATGCGTGACGTCGCGCCGGTGTCATGCGTGAGGTATCTTGATGGTCTCACGCAATCGACTCTTGCTTTCGGAGGCGATGGTGACCAAGAGCCACACGACACTCGACCTTGACCGCGAGCTCCTCGAGAGCGCCGCTACGGCGCTCGGGACGACTCGCACGACCGATACGGTGCATGCCGCCCTGCGCGAGGTGGTCGCTCGTCGGCGGCGCCGTTACCTTGCCGAGCGGGACTTCTCCGAGCTCGACAGGCTTCTGCCCTCCCTGCGCGCGCCTCGCGCTGGCGAACTGGACGAGCCTCGAAACTCCGACTGATGGAGCTGGCCGATACGTCCGTCTGGGGCAAGAAGAACCGGCCCGGCATGGAGTGGTTCGCGATCGCCATCGAGAACGGCGAGATCGCAGTCTGCGACATGGTCGTCATGGAGGTTCTCACGAGTGCCCGCGACGGCAAGGACTTCCGACAGCTGGAGGAGGCACTCGCGGCGTGTCCATGGTTCCGCGTCGAGGTCACGGATTGGGACGAGGCCCGACGCGTGTATCGGGCGCTGGCCGATCAAGGGCCACTCCACCACCGCTCGGTCAAGCTGCCGGATCTCTTGATCGCAGCGGTCGCTGCCCGCGTTGGGTTGGGCCTGGTCCACTACGACGAGGACTACGATCGGATCGCCGCCGTCACCAGCCAGTCTGTACGATGGGCGGCCGCGCGCGGATCGCTCTAGATAGCGTCGGCTTCTCCCGGTCATGTTCGGCCCTTGCGAACTCGGTCCTCACCCGTGATGTCTGTGGGTGAATGGCGCTACGTGCTTCGATCAGCCGGCCCCGTCGAAGGAGCCCGGATGTCGAGGCCCAGGTGATGGGCAAGCGCCGCTCGGATCTGAGCCCGGATCATGTGGGTTAACGCTGAGGATGCGCTCACGTGCCATCAAGCATCAACGTCCCGCAAGGTGCCGTGGACTTCGAAGCCGAGCGATGCCGCGGCGAGGCCTAGGGACTCATCGTGCGTCGCAAGCATCACGGAGGGAATCTCGTCCCGGATTGCGAGCGCGGTCGCGAGGTGGAGGGCGTCGAGCGTCCCGAGCGAGGTCGGAAACGGCTCCCCTGCCCGATCGAGAACGCTCGAGTCCAGCGGCACCAGCTCGATCGCATCGAGCAGCTCGATCATCGCAGCACGCCGCCGCGCGACTTCCGGGTCCGGAAGTCGGAAACGAATCCGAGCCTGATCGACGACCCTGAGGCACTCGACTCGAAGCAGGGCACTCGATAGCCCGCGCTCGATCCGATCCCACTCGGCCAGCGCTTCCGGCTGCGCGAACACGAGCCGGACCAGGACCGATGCGTCGATGTAGGCGATCAACTCTTCTCGTCGGGCCAGTCCTGTCCGGCCCTGTCCTCGAGCAGCAACGCAAGCGCGTCGATCGGCGGATCCATGGCTGGATAGACCTTGTCCCTGACAGACGCAAACGTGCGGCGGGCCGGGACGATCGTCAACTTCGGCTTCGGGCTTGCTTCGATTGGGACGATCCGCGCGATCACTCTCGCCCGGTCCATGACCTCCACCACCTCGCCAGCCTCGACGTCTCGAAGGTGGCGAGACAGCTTGTTCTTCAGCTCCGCAATGCCTACTCGCCTCATGGCCATATGTAGCCACGACAGGCCACGTGTTGTCAAGGAGGGTGGCTCCGACACGGCCCGACCGTACGTGGCACGGCTCACCCCGGGATCATCCCAGCGGATTCATCGGCCACAATCCGCCCGATGCAGCTTTCAGGCGCTGGAGGAACGAGATGACGGGTACCCCGGGCGCGGCCCTGGTCCTGCGGCCAGGGGAAGGTCGAGCCATCGACCTCGGCAACTTCGAGATGTCGCTGAAGGCTAACGGCGAACAGACC
>DASQFM010000099.1:0-10431 GCA_035633135.1 Candidatus Eiseniibacteriota bacterium | reverse complement strand
GCCTCCACCGGCCACCCCAGCAGCGCCTCGAGCGCCTCCGCCTGGGCGCGGGTGATCGCGATGAGGGGCGACCCGCCGATCAGGCGGTACCGCCGCTCGAACTCGGTAACGAGGCTGTCATCTGGTTCGCGCCCGTCCCGGACTCGTGCCAGATAGGCCCGGATGTCCTCACGCTGCAGCGACGCCGGGGAGCCGTAGGTCATCAACAGCACGCCCTCGTTCGTCGGCCCCGAGTCGATCATCCCGGAGAAACCGCCGCAGCGGGCGCCGACATCTCGATACGGGAAGTCGTCTTGTGCACCAGGTCGACCAATCTGCGGAGCATGTCCGGGTCGGTCTCGGGGAGCACGCCGTGGCCCAGATTGAAGATGTGGCCTGGTCGCCCGGCCGCTTCTCGAAGGACCGCCATCGCGCCCTCCTCCGTCGCTTCCCACCCCGCGAGCAGTCGGGCGGCGTCGAGGTTGCCCTGGATCCCGTGCCGATCGCCGACCCGCGCCCATGCGTCCGACAGCGAGACGCGATGGTCGATCCCGACGACGTCCCCGCCTGCCTGCGCCATCAGCTCGAGCAGGCTCGCTGCCCCCGTGCCGAAATGAATCGCCGGAACTTCGACGGCATCGAAGATCGCGCGCACGTGCGGTTGGACGTACCGGGCGTATTCGGCCGGGCCCAGGCCCCCGACCCAGCTGTCGAACAGCTGCACGACCTGCGCGCCGGCCGCGACCTGGGCGCGGAGATACGCAATCGTCATCCCCGCCAGGCGGTCCATCAGCGAATGCCACGCCGCAGGCTCGCGGTACATGAATGCCTTCGCGGTCGCGAAGTCGCGTGACGGGCGGCCTTCGATGAGGTAGCAGGCGAGGGTGAACGGAGCGCCGGCAAATCCGATGACTGTTGCCCTTCCCTCGAGTTCGCGGCGGACGATCCGGATCGCGTCGAGGGTGAAGGCGACGCCCTCGGGCTCAAAGGCGCCCAGCGCCTCCACGTCGGCCGGAGAGCGGATGGGGCGGTCGATGATTGGCCCCACCTCGGGCTCGATCCGGAGGCCGACGCCCATCGGCTCGAGCGGCAGCATGATGTCCGCGAACATCACCGCGCCGTCCACACCGAGCTCGCGGACCGGCATCAGGGTCACCTCGGCGCACAGCTCCGGCGTCTTCGCCAGCTCGAGGATCCCGTATCGCTCCCGAAGCGCGCGATAGCCCGCGAACGACCGGCCGGCCTGGCGCATGAACCAGACCGGCGTGGCGTCGACCGGCTCGAGCCGCGCCGCGCGGAGCAGGCGATCGGTCATCGTCGGACGACGAATGTCACGGCGTCCCCAGGAGCCGCAGGATCTCGTCCAAGGGTCGGTGGACGCCCACCAGGAGCGGCGTGTCGGAGACGGTGGAGCGGCGGCTCTCCGTTCCCCGGAGCTCGCGCACGAGGTCACCGAAGGCAGCGAGATCGTCGGTCTCGTAGGCGACGACGAAGTCCTGGTCGTCGAGACCGAACGAGTAGGCCAGCGCCTGGCGGATCGCCGGGTATCGATGCCCGACCTTCATGTGCTCGTTCATGATCTTCTGGCGGGCCTCGCTCGGGGTGAGGTACCACTCGCTGCTCTTCGTGAAGGGATAGACCACCAGGTATCGCGACCGGTCCCCTGCGAACAGCGAGGATTCCTGTTCGGTGGGCTTCCGAACGTACTGCGAAGGCCCGATCCGGCCGATGAGCGAATGCCGGACGCTGAGCCAGCGACCGACGCCCTCGCGGAGCAACTGCGCTGCTGCCGCCTCGAGGCCGTCGACGGTGGCTGCCATCCGCCAGAACAGCAGATCGACCCCCGGCTCCATGCCGATCGAGGAGTAGATCAGGCTCCTGACCCCATGTCCCTCGGCCGCGGACTCGGCGATCGCGAAGCTCCGGGCATCCTTACGCCGCTCCGCGTCGGCACGCCTTCGCCAGGCCGGATCGAGCCCGAGGGCGAGCGCCTGGATGTAGGTGTCGCGGCGCGGCGCCGATTCGTCGCTCATGACTCGTCCTCGAGCCAGCGAGCGATCTGCAGCGCGCCGTAGGTGATGACGATCCCGGCGCCGGCTCGGGCAATCGAGGTGACCGCCTCGAGCAGCCCGCGCCTGGCGTCGATCCAGCCGCGTTCGGCGGCGGCCTGGAGCATTGCGTATTCGCCGCTGACCTGGTACGCCCCGATCGGGAGGTCGAACCGCCGGCGCGCAGCCGCGATGAGATCGAGGGACGGCAGCGCTGGCTTGACCAGGAGGATGTCCGCGCCCTCCGCGACGTCGAGCGACATCTCCCGGATTGCTTCGTGGGCATTCGCCGGATCCATCTGGTAGCCGCGCCGGTCGCCGAAGGCCGGAGCGCTGTCGGCCGCCTCCCGGAACGGCCCGTAGAACGCCGAGGCCGTCTTCGACGCGTACGCCATGATCGCGGTCTCGGCGTGGCCCGCTCGGTCGAGCGCGGCGCGGATCCCGGCGACCTGGCCGTCCATCATCGCACTCGGGGCGACCACGTCCGCACCAGCCGCCGCCTGGCTGACCGCCGTTGCGGCGAGGCGCCCCAGGGCCGCGTCGTTGTCCACCGACCCGTCGGATCGAAGCGGCCCACAGTGGCCGTGGTCCGTGTATTCGCACAGGCAGGTGTCGGTCATGAGCACGATCGACGGTCCTCGTTCCCGGATCCGGCGCAAGGTCTCCTGGACAATCCCGTCGGGCGCGGACGCGCCGCTGCCTGCCGCATCCTTCGCCGCCGGCAGGCCGAACAGGATCACCCCGCCGATGCCCGCCTCGGCCAGGCTGTCGACCTGCCGCGCGGCCTCGTCCGGAGACAGTCGCTCGACTCCGGGGAGGGACGCGATCGGCTCGCGAATCCCCCGCCCCGGCCGAACGAAGAGCGGCGCGACGAGCATCGCGGGATCGAGGCGCGTCTCGCGGACGAGGCGTCGCAACGACTCGGACCTGCGCAGACGGCGGGGTCGGGCGCGCGGGAACGGAAGGTCGAGGGACGACTCCGCGTCGGGCGGGAACCCAGTGATGAACTCGTCGGCAAGAGTCGGGCGCGAAGCGGTCGGGGACGACTTCATGGGACCTCCGCGAATACGTGGATCGCGGCGACCACCGCATCGGCAAGCCCACCCGGGCCGGCAGTCGTCGCGATGGCGGCCGGTTCGAGCCCGAACCGCCGAAGCTCGGCCGCGGTCGATTGTCCGATCGCGGCGAGCGGAATGGCCCTGACCCTGTCCGTGGCGCCGATCTCGGCGGCCAGCTGCAGCAGCCCCCGGACAGCACTCGCGCTGCTCAGGGCGACGGCCGCCGGTCGACGCTCCAGCGCGCGACGGAGCTGCCCTCGAGACGCGGTCGGCGCCTCGACGGTCCGGTAGGCCACGATCTCTTCCACGACCGCGCCGCGCGCAGCGAGCTGGCGGGGCAGGGCGTTATCGGCCAGATCGCTCCGCGGCAGGAGCACCCGCATTCCGGGCTCGAGCGGCACCTCGACGCCGAGGGCGGCTGCCGTGGTCACGGTCGGCCGGTGATCCACGTGAATGCCGGCAGCGCCGAGGGCTGCGGCGGTGCTGCGTCCGACAGCCGCCCAGCGCGCGGTCCGCAGCGAGGGCGCCGATGCCAGCTCGCAGCCCGCCTCGCGGGCTGCGATCGCGAGCGCCCGGACAGCGTTCGCGCTCGAGACGACGACCCAGTCCCACGGGGGAGCTGCGCGGACGACCCGCTCCAGCTCGCCGTCGGTGTCGACCTCGATCGAGAAGGCTGGTACCTCGACCGGGATGACTCCGCGATCGACCAGGGCGAGCCGCGTCGCGGCACTGGTGTCCTCGCCGCCCGCGACGATCACCTGAGCACGGCCAGAGTCCTCGATTGCTCGCACGGCCTCGTCCGCGAGCCGCTGGAGTGTCATCCGGACGACCTCGTCGCGCCGGCCGAGATCGTCAGCAGCTCGGACGATGATCGCCCTGGGCAGGTTCGATGAGGCGAACCCGGCGAGCAGCTCCAATCGCGAGCCGGTCACGGAGGCCAGCGCGCCGACCGGCGTCCGGCAGCCGCCTCCGGTCGCCGCGAGCAGAGCCCGTTCGACCTCGACACCGACGCGGGTGGCGGGGTCGTCCATCGCCGCGAGGCGAGCCGCCAGCTCTGTGTCGGAGGCCCGAACCTGGATGGCGAGTGCGCCCTGGCCCGGCGCCGGCGGCAACAGATCGGCCGGTATCCGGACGGCGATCCGGTCCGAGCGCCCGAGACGGATGAGACCGGCCGCCGCAAGGACCAGCGCGTCCGTGGCGCCCTCATCCAGCCGGCGCAGCCGGGTGTCCACATTGCCGTGGAGTGGGTGGAACTCGAGGTCCGGCCGGAGGGCGCGCAGAAACCCGGCTCGGCGAGGGCTGTCAGTCCCGACGCGCGAGCCATGTGGCAGGAGATCAAGCGAAGAGCTCGGCGAGGTATCGGCGTCGGTCGCTGCTGCACGGCCACGGATGACCAGCACGTCGCGGGGATCCGCTCGCGGGAGATAGGCAGCGATTCGGAGGGCCGGCTCTTCCGCGGTCGGGAGGTCCTTGGCGCTATGCACGGCGATGTCGATGGATCCATCGATCAGCCCGGCCTCGATGGCGCCGACAAACGCCCCCTCTCCCCACTCGGTATCGGGTGCGCGCCGGTCGCCAGCTGTCAGGATGATTTCGATCGTCGTCGGGATCCCGATGGCAGCCAGGGCTTCGGCGACGAGGTCCGCCTGCCGGCGGGCAAGCGCGCTGCCGCGCGTGCCGACTCGCACAGCATCGAATCGGGCCGAATCACCAACGAGCTGCGAGTCCGCGCTGCCGGGGGACGTCAAATTCTAGGTAAACCTAGGTACGGACTTAGCGACCCCCAAACCCTACCGCATCGACGGTCGGCTCGTCAGATTTTGATCATCACGTGCTTCACGACGGTGTAGTCCTCGACGGCGTACATCCCCTGGTCCTTGCCGTAGCCGGACTGCTTGAAGCCGCCGTGGGGCATCTCGGACACGAGCGTGAAGTGCTCGTTGATCCAGACCGTCCCGAACTGGATCGCCTTGGCCACCCGCATGGCACGGCCGATGTCGCTGGTGAACACTGAGGCCGCGAGGCCGAAGCGGACGTCGTTCGCCCAGCGGATCGCCTGCTCCTCGTCGCTGAATCGCTGGACCGTGACGACCGGCCCGAATACCTCGTCCTGGACGATCTCGCTGGCCTGGTCCGGGGCGGCGATGACGGTCGGCTCGTAGTACGAGCCGGGCCGGTCCGGCCGGTGCCCCCCGACGACGATCTCCGCCCCGGAGCGGGCCCGGTCGACCATGCCCTCGACCCGGTCGGCCTGGCTCTGCCCGATCAGGGACCCCATCTCGAGGTGGTCCGATTCGGCCGGATTGCCCCACTTGATCTGGCGGACCTGGTCGGACAGGCGGGCCACGAAGTCGTCGTACACGCCCGGTCCGGCGATGACCCTCGTGGCCGCGGTGCAATCCTGGCCGCTGTTCCAGTAGCCGGCCGAGCGGATCGTCTCGGCCGCGGCGTCGATGTCGGCGTCGTCGAAGACGATGACCGGGGCCTTCCCGCCGAGCTCCAGGTGGAGGCGCTTGACGTGGTCGGCGGCAAGCCTGGCAATCTTCTTGCCCGTATCGGTGTCGCCGGTCAGCGAGATCATCCCGACTTTCGGATGCGAGACGAGCGGCGCTCCGATCGTGTCGCCGGTGCCGGTGATCACGTTGAGAACGCCGGGCGGAAAGATCGCGGCAGCGATGTCGGCCAGGACGAGGGCCGTCAACGGGGTCCGGGCCGAGGGCTTCAGGACGACCGTGTTGCCGGCCGCGAGGGCCGGCCCGATCTTCCAGCCGGCCATGTAGAGCGGGTAGTTCCAGGGCGCGATCGATGCGACCACACCGACCGGCTCGCGCCGGATGAACGACGTATGGCCGGCCAAGTACTCGTTGGCCGCCTTGCCTTCCATGACCCGCGCCGCGCCGGCGAAGAAGCGCAGGTTGTCGACGACCGCGGGGACCTCATCGATGGCCGCGCCGACCGGCTTGCCGACGTTCCGCGATTCGAGCCGGCCGAGCTCGTCGGCGCGGGCCTCGATCGCCTCGGCCAGCTTCAGCAGCATCAGGCTGCGGTCCTGTGGCGTCGTGTGCTGCCAGGTCTCGAACGCCGAGGCTGCCGATTCGACCGCCCGGTCGACGTCCTCCTCGCTCGACGCCGGCACCGTGGCGATGACCGTGCCGTCGGCCGGGTTCTCGACCGGCAGCTGGGCGCCGGTCGCGCTGTCGACCCATTTGCCGCCGATGAACTGCTGGTACGTCTTCACGGATTCCATCAAGTCGGTCACGTGGACACCCTCCAGGCTGCGGCCCTATCGGGCACATTGTGCGGCGATTCGGTCAGGTTGCGGTGACGCCCGCCGCGAAGGCAACCACGAGCGCAGCCAGGCCTGCGACCCCGACGACTGCGTCGAGAGGGCGCCACGGCTGCGGCCGGAAGGTCGACCGTGGTCCCGTCCCGAACGCCCGGGCGTCCATCGCCAGCGCGAGCTGGTCGGCGTGGCGGATCGCGCGGACCAGCAGGCCCACGAACAGTCGTGGGTGCCAGCCCCAGCGAAGGCCCCGCAGCCGGCGAGCGCCACGGAGTGTCGTCAGGTCGTTGGCGAGGCGGGGCACCGCCTGGTAGGCGGCCAGCGCGCCGTAGGCGAACCGTTCCGAGACGTGCGCTTGCTGGACGAGCGCGTCGACCAGGCGGGTCGGCTCGGTGGTGAGGGTGAAGACGGCGCCGACGCTCACGATCGCGAGCACGCGCGCGGCGAGCCCGGCCGCGCCCCGCGCCGCCTCGACCGACAGGCGAAGCGGCCCGAGCCGCACCAGCTCGGCCGCGGTCGGGTCGCTATTCGAGCCCGCAAAGATGAGGTTCGCGAGCGCCACGGCAAGGGCCACGAGCAGGAGCGGGGCGAGACGCCGCACCAGGCGTCGGGGTTCGATCCCACCTGCGACGATTGCCGCCGCAATGGCCACGCCGGCGAGCAGGAGCGGCGGCTCGACTCGGGTCGTCGTGGCCAGCCCGACCAGCCACGCGAGGGCAAGGCCGAGCTTGACGAGCGGGCTCGTTGCGGCAAGGAGGCTTGCGCCTCCCGCCTCGACGTCCAGGTTGGTGGTGCGGGTCACGACGGCCCCGAGCCCTGGATCGGACCATCGGCATCCACCCAGCCGTCGTTGAGCTCCACCCGGCGGGTGGCAGCGTCGCGGACGAATCGCTCGTCGTGGGTGGCTGCCAGGACGGCGCGGCCCTCGGCAACGACCTCATCGAGGATCCGCACGAGTGCCTCGTGTCCGTGCCGGTCCTGGCCGTACGTAGGCTCGTCGAGGAGCAGCAGGGCGGGCGCCCGCGTGAGGGCGGCGATGAGCGACAGGCGGCGCTGCTCGCCGCCGGAGAGGCTATAGGGGTTGCGGCTCCCGAAGCGGTGCAGCGGCAGCGCCAGCCGGTCGGCGAGCGCTGCTCCGTGAGCGGCAGCGGCAGGCCGAAGCCCGAGCGCCACCTCCTCCGCAACCGTGTCGGCGAGGAATCCCAGCTCCGGGTCCTGGTGGACGAAGCCGACCAGGGCGGCCAGCCGCTGCGCCGACAGCCGGAACGGATCGCGTCCGGTGATTCGCACGGTCCCGGCCTGTGGCCGCAGCAATCCGGCCGATAGCCGCAGGAGCGTGGTCTTGCCGCTCCCGTTCGGGCCCACCAACGCCACCCGTTCACCCGCAGTGATCGCGAGGTCGACCTGGCGCACCGCCGGGGTGGTGTGGTCGAAGGTATAGCGGACGGCCTGGAGCTCGAGGATCGAGTCCCCTGCTACGCCGTTCCACGCGACGGCGCCGGTCGGAGGCACGCCGGTCGAACGGCTGGAGCGTGTGTCGAGCTCGGGAAGCCAGATCCCGGCGGCCACGAGGCGCTCGCTCGATCTGGCCAGGACGTCCGACGGCGCGCCGACGTCGATCGGGCTGCCGTCCTGCCCGAGGGCAAGGACCATGTCGGCAAGCGGCCAGGCTAGCTCGACGCGGTGCTCAACAAGGACGATCGTCGTGGCGCCACGGCGCCGGAGTTCCGCAAGGTGGCCGAAGACCGCGGCGGCACCGTCCGGATCGAGGTTGGCGGTGGGCTCGTCGAGGACGAGGACAGTGGGCTGCGGTGCGAGCACGCCGGCGATCACGAGCCGTTGCTGCTCGCCACCGGACAGCCGGCCCGATCGACGCTCCTCGTAGCCCGCAAGCCCCACCGTCGCCATTGCCTCGGGGACCCGCGCCCGCATCGCCTCGAGCGGCCAGCCGCGGTTCTCGAGACCGAACGCCACGTCGTCGGCCACCCGATCCATGACCAGTTGGCTGGCCGGATCCTGGAAGACGATGCCGACGAGGGCGGATGCCGCAGCCGGACTCGCCACAGCCGCGGTTGCGTCCAGCTCGCCCACCCGGAGTGAGCCCCGCCAGTCGCCCGGGAACTCGCGCGGGATCAGCCCGGCGATGGCCCGGGCAAGCGTGCTCTTGCCGGAGCCGGACGGGCCGACCACGAGCAGCACCGCCCCCGGGTCGAGGTCGAAGGCGACGTCCCGAATCGCCGGCAGCTCCGCATCCTGATATCGGAACGACACCCCATCGGCGCGGACCCGGAGCGCCTGGTTCAGGCGGGGAACCCGCCCAGGACGCCGGCCCGGCGCAGCGAGCGCTCGATGGCCAGCGAGCCAAGGACCGCGAAGACGATCGCCGAGGCAGCCATGATCACGCCTCGAGCCAGCTGGAGCTCAACCGCCACCTCCGGGTAGTACAGGACCCAGTCATGGATCCAGGCCGCGGCGGCGCTCGCCACGGCGGCGACGGCCAGGACCGGGAAGGAGAACAGCCGGTACAGGGTAAAGGCGAAGATGAGCTCTGCGGCGGCGCCCTGGACGAACCCGGACAGCAAGGTGTCCACGCCCCAGACCGAGCCGAGCAGCGCGGCGACACCCGCCGCGACCATCTCGGCGAAGAGGGCAGCCCCGGGCTTGCGGACGATCAGCGGCGCGAGGACAGCGGGCAGGAGCCACACCCCGTAGACCGAATCCTGGAGCACCGGAAAGATGGGGTTCAGGAAGGCAAAGGCACCCCACACCCCCTGCCACGCCAGGAACACGACGCCGAAGACGACGCCGATCACGGCCGTGACGAGGATGTCGCGCGTTCGCCATGGGGCAAGCGCCGTGGAACCGACCATCCGCCCGCTCTCGAGGCTGGCCGTGTCATTGCTCAACATGGCTGTCGACGACTCCTCAACACGCGCTCGCCGCTCCATCGGGACGGCGTGCGACTGGCGTGCGTGGCCTGCTTCCTTCGCCGGTACGAGCCGGATCAGGTTCGGCGGGTCTGCGGCCGTCGCTCGTTTGCGACGGGCCACACTCTCAGCGCGATCGCGCTCCCCGGAGGCGGTCTTCAGTTGGTCGCATCCTAGTGCATCCGCCCGACCCGGTCCCGGATCCAGGCGACGACGTCGGTCAGGACCGCGTCGCTCTCGGGCTCGTTGTGCAGCTCGTGGACGAGCCCCGGGTACACCTTCCGGGTGCAATCAGGCAGTCCCTGCAGGACCGAGCTGGCCGCGGGCGGCACGAGGCGATCGTCACCACCGTGGATGACGAGGGTCGGGACCCGGAGGTTACTGATCGCTTCGCCCACCTTCGCCTGCTCCGCCAGCGCGAGCCGCCCGAAGCCGAGGCTCGAGCGGTGCTCGTTCAGGGGATCCGCCTGGTAGGCCCGGCCGACCGTCGGATCCCGGCTGAGGACCTCGGGATCGAGCCGGTTGGCGATCATCGTGCCGGGCGCGATGCGCCCGATCGCCTGGACCACGAGCCGCTGCCAGCGCGGGATCGATGCCTGCAGCGCCGGCGCGGACAGGACCAGGAGGTCCGGCTGCGACCGCCCGTCGAGGACGTAGCCCAGGACGACCAGCCCACCGAGCGAGTGGCCATACAGCACCAGCGGCCGGTCCGGCGTGGCTGCTCGCAGCGCGTCGATCCGGTCCTGCAGGTCCTCGTGGAGCTGCGACCAGCGATCGACCGAGGCGCGGCGTCCGCCCGAGCCGCCGAACCCGCGAAGGTCGAGCGCGTGGGCGTCGATCCCGGCCGCGGCCAGGAAGCACCCGACGTGGTCGTAGCGCCCGGAGTGCTCCGCCAGCCCGTGGACGATCAGGAACCTCGCCCACGGCGCGCTGCCGGATGCGGGCCAATGGCGAACCAGGATGTCGGTGCCGTCGCGCGCGGCCACATGATCGAGCGAGGCAGTCATCGACGGCAGCGTACGCCACGGCGCCTACCATCCCCTCCCATGCCCTGGCTCGAGGTCGGCGCCCGCGTCTTCACCCGGCGCTACCGATTCCTCGACCAGCAGATCGGCGTCGTTCTGGGTGAGGGTGAA
>DASQFM010000098.1:0-6981 GCA_035633135.1 Candidatus Eiseniibacteriota bacterium | reverse complement strand
GATTACAGGTGCTGGCGGCCGAGCTGCGCCTGCTGGAGGCGGGCGGGAGCGATTACCACGGCGACCGCGGGACCTACGCCGAGGCGCACGCCCGGCTCTGGGTCCCGCCATCCGTCGAGGCGCCGCTGCGCGCGGCCATCGAGGCGGCGCACGCCAGTCGAGGGCGGTCGGCGGCCGCCGAATTCGACCCAGTGCCGCGGTCGGGTTAGTCCTCGACCACGGTCTGGTCGTGGCGGGCGTAGAGCTCGGCCCACTCCTCCTTCGACAGCGTTCGTCCTGAGGCGCCGATCTCGGCGAGCTCCTCGAAATAGCGCTCGCGCACAATGCCCGGGGCGAAGAGGATCAGCATCGAGGCTGCGGCATCGGCGTCATTGCGGAAGCCGTGAATCCCGCCTTCGGGCACGTACAGGTAGTCGCCGGGGTTGGCGGTGCTCCAGGCCCGGCCATCGAACAGGCTGACGATGCCCTCAAGGACGTAGAACGACTCCGAGAAGGTCCGATGGAAATGGGCGCCGGCTCCGCCGACCTTGGCGGGCATGTCCCAGCGAAACAGCCCGAACCGGCCGGCGGTCAGGGCACCTGTCGCCACGAGCTTGGCGATCGTGCCCGACTTGAATGCCACGGTCCGCACCGTCGCGGCGGGAACCGCGATCGCGCTCGTCTCGCCCGTGTCGCCCGCGTATGACATCCCGCTGCTCCCGTCGCCTCGCACTGGGCGCCGCGTGACCGCGACGCGATCGCGCCCTAGCATGGCACGGCAATGACGACGCGCAGCCTGCCGATGCTCGAGATCGTGGTCCCGGGGCGAACCGATGGACGCGTTGCTGCTGCGCCGGACGACGCCCGGCTCGGCGAGTTCCGGCCCGAATCGCGCGCCCTGCCGAGCTTCTACATCTGGACCCTGGGCTGCCAGATGAACCGCAGCGATTCCGAGGAGATGGCCGGGCGACTGCTGACCGCCGGCTGCGACGAGGCCCCGACGATGGAGGCCGCGGACCTCATCGTCATCAACACCTGCGCGATCCGCGAGGCCGCCGAGGCGAAGGTCATCGGCCGACAGGGCCAGCTCCGGCAGCTCAAGGCGTCGAACCCCTCGCTGCGCGTCGTGCTGACCGGCTGCTCGGTCCGCGAGATGGATCGATCGAGGCTCGCGAGGCGCTACCCCGCGGTCGATCTGTTCCTGCGCCCGGACGAGGAGCCAGAGCTCGTCGATCGGCTCGGTCTGGCGTCGGCCCAGGCGCCCGTGGGCGCCATGAACCCGGTCGGCGGTGCGATGCCTGTCGGCGCCCCGCCACGTATCGGTGCGATCGGCGCGACCACGGTTGTCGCGCGGTCCGTGGTGGGCGTGGCGGACCATCTCGCCGAGACTCGGGCGGCGGCCGTCTCGGGCGGCGCCATCCGCCGCGGCTCGGCGGTCTCGGCCTGGCTGCCGATCATCTACGGCTGCGACAAGACCTGCAGCTACTGCATCGTCCCATTCAGCCGCGGGCCGGAGCGGAGCCGGCCGTTCGACCAGGTGGTCGACGAGGCTCGAACGCTGGGCTCGCAGGGCTATCGCGAGGTCACTCTGCTCGGCCAGAACGTCAACTCGTACGGCCACGATCTGGCGCCGGAAGAGCGGTTCGGCCACATCCGCACCGAGCGTTGGGCCGGCCGGCGTCTCGATCTCGGCTCGCGACCGGACCTGGCCGAGCTGATCCGCGCGATCGACGGTTTGCGCACGGCCGATGGCTCACCCGCCATCCGACGGCTGCGGTTCATCACCTCGCACCCGTGGGACCTGTCGGACCGGCTCATCGACGCGATGGCCGACTGCCCTTCGGTCTGCGAGGCCCTGCACCTGCCGGTCCAGTCCGGCGACGACGCGGTGCTCAAGCGGATGGGCCGCCAGTACACGATCGACCATTACCGCGAGCGCCTCGACCGGATCCGGGCCGCCGTCCCCGACATCGCGATCAGCACCGACGTCATCGTCGGCTTCTGCGGCGAGACCGAGGCGCAGTACCAATCGACCGTTCGCCTGCTCGAGACGTTCCCCTACGACCAGGTCTTCGCGGCGGCCTACTCGGAGCGCCCCGGAACCCCGGCGACCCACCTCGCCGACGACGTGTCGGCCGACGTCAAGCGACGCCGCCTCAACGAGCTGCTGGCGATCCAGGAGCCGATCGGCCACGAGCGCAATCGAGCCTGGTTGGGGCGAGAGGTCGAGGTCCTCGTCGACACGATCGTTCCGCCGCGGTCGCACGACCACGACGACGACCACAGCGGTCCCGCCGACGCCGTTGAAGCCGGGGGAGGGGAGGCCGGGGGCCGCCCTCCGGCCACGTCGCCCCGGCCCGGCGAGGTTCACCTGTCGGGCCGCACGCGGCAGAACAAGCTCGTGCATCTCGTCGGGCCCGGATCCTGGATCGGGCAGCTCGTGCAGGTCCGCGTGGAGCACGCTGGTCCGTATGCGCTCCGAGGAACGCCGTGGGCCCAACCGACCGCGAGCCTTCCGCGAGACGACGGTGCTCCGGCAAGCGAGTCCGTCGCGGTACCAGCCTGAGGGTGGCGAGCCCGCCGCTGCTCGTTATCGCCGGCGCGACCGCGACAGGCAAGACGGGGCTCTCGCTCGACGTCGCGGAGAGCCTCCGAGCGCAAGGGATCCCGGCCGGGATCATCTCGGCCGATTCGCGACAGGTCTACCGCGGGCTCGATATCGGGACCGCCAAGGTTTCCGCGGCGGATCGCGCCCGTGTGCCGCATCACGGGCTCGACCTCGTCGATCCGGACGAGCCGTTCTCGGTCGCCGATTTCGTCCGCCACGCGCGCGGCGCGCTGGCCGCGATCGCTGCCGACGAGGGCCTCGCGATCCTCGTGGGCGGCACGGGCCTCTACTTGCGGGCCGTTGCGCGCGGCCTCGACGTCGAAGCGCTGCCGTCGGATCCCGCCCTCCGTGCGCGGATCGATGCGGCGCTGATCGAGGATGGCCTCGAAGCGGCTGCCGAGCGCCTTCGGCGACTGGCGCCGGCGTTGGCGGCCTCGACGGACCTCCGCAACCCCCGAAGGGTCTCGCGCGCCCTCGAGATCGCCGAGCTGGCGGGCGACGTCGAGCGCCCCGAGCTCGGTGGCTATTCCGGCCGCGCGGCCTGGATCGGGCTCACCGTGCCCGACGAGACGCACCGGACGTGGATCGCCGAGCGGGCGAGAGCCCAGTTCGACGCCGGCCTGATCGAGGAGGCCGCCGCCCTGCGCAAGCGCTGGGACCCCGCGCTGCCCGCGTTCTCGGCGATCGGCTATCGCGAGGCCTGGGCGGTCCTCGACGGCGCCATGGACCGGGAGGCCGCAATCGCGGAAGACGCGCGGCGCAACGTGGCCTTCGCGCGGCGCCAGCGCACGTGGTTCCGCTCGGAACCGGAGATCCATTGGCTCGATGCAGGCTCGACCGATCTCCGGGCGCTGGCGATGGACACCGGCCGTCGATTGGTCCACGAATCGCGATCGCCCGCGAACGTTCCGCGGTGAAGGCCGGGATCGTCATCAACGCCGGGGATCCGCGGACCCTGGTTGACCTGGCTGCGCTGGCCGAGGCGGCCGGCTGGGACGGCGTCTTCACCTACGACGCCATCGAGATCGGCAGCGCGGAGATGTACGACCCATGGACGCTGCTGGCGGCAATGGCGATGCGAACCTCGCGGGTCACCCTGGGCGCCATCGTCTTTGCGCCGACGCGCCGACGGCCCTGGAAGCTCGCCCGTGAAGCGCTCACCGTCGACCACCTCTCCGGCGGGCGCCTCGTGATTCCCGTCGGCCTCGGGGCCCTCGATGACCGCGGCTTCGCCAATGTCGGCGAGGTCACGGACACCCGGGCTCGCGCCACCATCCTGGACGAGACGCTGACGATCCTCGACGGGCTGTGGTCGGGCGAGCCCTTCGAACACCAGGGCGATCACTATCGCTTCGGGCCGATGACCTTCCGTCCACGCCCGATCCAGCGTCCGCGGATCCCCATCTGGGTCGTGGGCGCCTGGCCCGTGGAATTGTCCATCGCGCGCGCCCTCCGGTGGGACGGGATCGTGCTCCAGACCTCTGATCTGCGCGACGTCGAGGCGGTCGTCGAGCACGTCCGGAGCAGCCGTCCCGCGGCCGGCCGGTTCGAACCATTTGAGATCGTGGTGCAGGGCTCGACGCCCCCCGATCCGATCGCGGCCGCAGCCACCGCCCAGCCCTACGCGGACGCCGGCGCGACGTGGTGGATCGATGCCGACTGGAAGCACCCGACGCCGGCGTCGCTCGCGGCGCGGGTCGCCGCCGGTCCACCACGAAGTTCCTGAACTGGTGCCTGGTACGGTCAGGCGAGGAGTCGATCGACCGCGGCGTCGACCGACCATCGGCACCAGGCCGCCGGCGGCCTCATCTGGCGGAGCTGTGCGGCCCAGCTGCTGGGGCCGGGATGGCATAGGTCGTCATCGGCTCGGAGCGGCCCCGGAGCTCGACCACCCGGCCCGCCAAGGCGGTCGTGTCGAGCTCTGCCGCGCGCGCCGCGGCCTCGCTCACGAGCGTCTCACCCGCCCCGGCCAGCGACGCCAGCCGGGCCGCCGCATTGACCGCATCCCCGAGCGCGGTGAAGTCGGTCATCTGGCCCTCGGCGCCGACCGCGCCGACGTAAGCACGGCCGGTGTGGACCGCCACCCCGATGGGCAGCCACGGCGTTCCGGCGCCATGTCCGGTCGCGCGGAGGATTGCCCCTCCAGCCTCGATCGCCCGGCGCGCGTGGTGCGGCCCGGCCAGGCCGGGGATGAAGAGCGCCACCACCTCGTCGCCGACGAACTTGTCGATCACGGCGTCCGCGTCGATCAGGACATCCACGGCGACCCGGTAGAAGCGGTTGAGGAGCGCCGAGAACTCGGTGGGGCTCATCCCCTCGGCGAGGCCGGTCGACCCGCGGACGTCCGCGAACAGCATCGACAGCTCGATCTCGGCGCCGCCGAAGTTCTTCTGGAGGCCCTGGTAGCAGGCCTTGCAGAAGTGCGGATTCTTCTCCCACGGCGACTTCCCGATGAGCCGCATGACCCGGCCGCCAGGCCCCGAAAACGGCGAGGCGCAGGTCTTGCATCTGGGACCGCTCGGGATGCGCTTGAAGAAGGCCCGAAACCGGCCGAACCTCGGGTCCGTCCCGTCGAGCGATCGGCGCCAGTAGGTCTCCACGTCGAAGGGTTGCGGCATCACGATCCCGAATGGGGGCTCGACCCGGAACCGAGGATACCTCGCTCCATCGAGGACCTCTGCTGCGCCGCCACTAGACTGACTCGGTGACGAACAGCCGTAACGGTTCACGCCGAAGCGACCTCATCGAGCTCGAGCCGCCCGTCGAGAAGGTCTTCCTCGTTGCCGTCGACACTGGCGACGATGGCGGCTGGACCGCCGAGGAGTCGCTCGCGGAGCTCGCGAGCCTGGCCGATACCGCCGGCGCCGAGGTGGTTGGCGCCGAGTGGCAGAACCGCCGCCATGTCGACCCCAATTGGTATGTCGGCAAGGGCAAGGCGGAGTCGCTCATCGCCGCCAAGTCTGAGACCGGCTTTGACGTGCTGATCGCTGACGACGAGCTGTCACCGGCCCAGCAGCGAGCGCTCGAGGAGAAGCTGAACGTCAAGGTCATCGACCGTAGCCGCCTGATCCTCGACATCTTCGCTCAGCACGCCCGGACCCACGAGGGTCGCCTCCAGGTCGAGCTGGCCCAGCTCGAATACCAGCTGCCGCGCCTGACCCGGCTGTGGACGCACCTGTCGCGGACCGGCGGCGGGATCGGCACCCGCGGACCCGGCGAGAGCCAGCTCGAGACCGACCGGCGGATCATCCGCACGCGGATCGCCAAGATGAAGGAGCGCGTGGAACAGGTCCGCACGCAGCGGGAGACGGCGGCCCGAGGCCGCGATCGGCGGCTGTGGCCGACGGTCGGCATCGTGGGCTACACGAACTCCGGCAAGTCGACCCTGCTCAACGCCCTCGTCGGGTCGGAGGTCGCGAAGGCCGCGGACATGCTGTTCGCGACGCTCGATCCGACGAGCCGCCAGGTGAAGCTCGGCGAGGGGCAGACGGCCATCGTCACCGACACCGTCGGGTTCATCCACAAGCTGCCGCACCAGCTCGTCGACGCCTTCCGCGCGACGCTCGAGGAGGTGAACCGCGCCGACGTCCTGATCGAGGTCGTCGACGCGTCCGATCCGCATGTCGACGAGCACCGTTCGACCGTCCAGACGGTGCTCGACGAGCTGGGGGCGGGCGCGAAGCCTCGCCTCGTCGCGTTCAACAAGTCGGACCTCGTGGACCGATCGGCCCAGAACGGGGAGACACCGGCGCCGGTGATCGCCGGCGCGGTCTTCGTCTCGGCCCTGACCGGCTACGGCATCGACACCCTGCGAGCTGGCATCTCGGCCCTGCTCGGGTCGCTCTGGGTCGACATCGACGTCGCGGTGCCGTACGCGGCCGGGGAGCTGCTGGCCCGCGTGCGCGAGCGTGGCACGGTGGAGGTCGAGTACCGCGAGCGCGACGTCAGGGTGCACGGGCGTGTCGCACCGTCGCTCGCGGGCGAACTGGAGGCCGTGGCCGCGCGTTGGGCCGAGGACCTGGTGGAAGCGAAGGCCGTCGGCGCCGAGCGATGAGCGCGTCGGTGCGCGTCGCCGGCTGGGGCACGCTCGAAGACGGTGCCGCGATCACCTGGACGATCGCGGAGGGACGCCGAGGGCGACGCTGGCGCGAGGTCGTCGCCCGGGACGACGCGGTCGTGCACTCGCTCCTGCTCGAGACCGGCGCGGCCGGCCGCTTCAGGCACCTCGAGCTGGCGCGGGCCGGCGGGCTGTGGACGTTCCACCCCGAACCCGACGGGACGCTCCACGGGAACCACGTCGATCCGCGCGAGCGCGACGTGCGCCACATCGAAGGGCTGCGGTTCGCGCCCGATGACCTGCTCCTCATCGAGGGATCGCCGCTCAGCGCGGCCGC
>DASQFM010000097.1:0-2153 GCA_035633135.1 Candidatus Eiseniibacteriota bacterium | reverse complement strand
TGTCTCCCTTGGGCGCGGGAACCGCCGCGTCCTTCGCGGACGGCGCCCCGAGGATAGAAGCCTGTGCCTTGCGCCGTTCGACCGTCCCGGGGCCGGACCGATTCGGCCTCATTTCAGCCCGGCCGTTTGTCCGGCCCTGAGGAGGTGGGCTAGAATTCCCCGGCGGCGCGACGGAACCGCGCCGCATTGATGGGCGGCTAGCTCAGTTGGTTAGAGCACTTGCTTGACATGCAAGAGGTCACTGGTTCGAGTCCAGTGTCGCCCACCAGATCTCCTGGCTGAGCACGAGATGACCGCCATGACGGCGGTCATTGCCATTCGGCCGGCAGGCCACTCTGGCGGTGACCGCTGTAACACCAGTCGGGTGGGCGTCCGGGTCGCCGACCTCGTCTGTGGCCCGCGCTCAGAGCGCGTCGAACGCCGCCGGGACGATCGCCTCGGAGTCGTGGCTCCCAATCTCGCTGCGATCGGTGTAACGCCGGAGCTCGTCCTCGGCGGGCACGCCGAGCTGCTTCTTCAGCTTCTCCTCCTCGGCGGGGATCCGGATCGTCTCCGCCGGGACGAAGTGCCAGCCGGCTTTGTCGCGGCCGCGCGTCACGCCGACCAGGCTCGCGTATGCGTCGCGCCACCGCTTGTCGGGCTCGATCCCGTCGGGCCACCGGAGCTGCGGCGGCAGCGCCGAGCGGACCGCGTCGCGGGTCGCCTGGGTCGCGATGTCCGGCGAGTCGGCGACCGCGGCGCCTCCGGCAGTCAGCCCGTTGATCGCCGCCACGACGGTGTCGTAGGTGAGGTGCCGTGCCCACTCGAGGTCCGCGAGGTGCTCTTCCTCGCCGGCCCGGATGACGCCTGAGACCTCGTCCGAGACATAGCCGTGCCTCCGGCGCCCTTCCGTCTCGGGGAGATCGTGGACCCCCGGTCCAGGGTAAAGGGCAAACGGCGGCTCCTGGTCCACCCGCACCCGGGACGGCAGTGCCACCCAGCCGCCGCCGCGTTTCTGCGGCCGACCGATCTCGAGCACGACCGGCGTGGTGGCCGGCAGCCGCGTGTAGCCCGCCGCCGTGGCCCCGCCGGGCTGACCCTTGATCTCGGCGATCCCACCGGGAGCCGGCATCGCGGTTGCCGCCGGCGAGCCGATCACGGCGAAGCCCGGCCGGCCTGCGGCGACCGCCGCGATGCTCGAGAGCGACGTTGCCTGGGGCTCGGGGCCATGCGCGGGTTGCCGAGAAGTCGCTGGGACGGCCGATGGCTTCGCTGGTCCATCGGCCAGGGCGTCCAGGACCGCCCGGTTGCCGACGGTGCGCTGGAGGGCCATCACCGCCTCGTGGCGGCTCCCGCCATCCGAGCGGGCCAGCGCGGCGAGCCCGCCGTGCGGCACGAGCGACGGCAGGACGGGTGCCGCCGTCCGGCTCGCGTGCGCTCCCCGGGCGGACGCTCGATCGAGTATCGCCAGGTCGTCCGGCAGGTGGTCGCGCAAGAGGTACGCTCGACGAGTCATCCGGGGCCGAGGATAGTCGCAGGAGAACCGGACGGGCAAGGGCCGCGTGGCGAAGCCCCGGACGACCGAGGAGGCGGGCAATGAACCTGACCCGGATCCTGTATCGCCTGGCGCGGCTGTCAGCCGACGCGTCGGCGGTCTCATCGGGCAAGCCGAAGCGGATCGCCCGGCGGGCCAAGAACCGTATCGTCGGCCGGGCGCTCGCGCCGTTCTGGCGCCGTCTATGGCGATGACGGCCGACCTTCCCGGCCCGCCTGTTGCCCGCCACGCCAATCCGCATCCGGCAGTCAGATGTCACGGAGGCGAGGGGTAGGCCGGGCGTCCCGGTGACTTGGGGCCGGGCACCCTTCGGGGTCCGGAAGGAGCCCAACCATGGTTCCGATTCTGCTGTGGCTCCTGGGTGTCCGGGGAATCATCATCCTGCCTCCTGGTCTTCGGCGTCATCCACTTCTAGAGCGGCGTCATCCACCTGTAGTCGACGCGAGTGACCCCCACGCGCCCGTCGGCCTAGGATTGGCTGGGGGCGCGTGAACACGTCCGCACACGGTCGGCCTGGAGCGGCCCGATTCGCGGCGAGGTGATGCGTCCCGGCTGGGAGGCGTGCCATGCCCGGGATCACCAGGAAGCGGTTTGAACAGCCCGACGACGAGATCCCGTT
>DASQFM010000096.1:0-13358 GCA_035633135.1 Candidatus Eiseniibacteriota bacterium | reverse complement strand
CGCCGCAGCCCGGATCGGCGTGCGCCTGCGCGGTTGAGAGGCGGAGCAGCTCGAATCGTCGACCGGTCGTCTACGGCCGGCGCAGGGGCTCGATCGCGATGAACTGGGGCTCATCCGGCCGGAAGTGGGTCGCGAGCCACTCGTCGTTGAGGACCATCCCGTCGAAATCCTTCCAGATCCGCCCGTCATTGGCGCAGCTGTACTGGCGACAGGGTTTGGGTCGGTCCGCATAGACCCCGCAGCCACCGGTGGGTCGGTCCTGGTGCGTGCACCGGCCGTCTGCCTCCTTCCGAAGGTAGTACGGGCGGCCGAGGTCCCAACGCAGGCGACCACTCTCAACTTCGGTCGCGTCGAGCTTGACGGCCAGCTTGCAGCAGACGGCATGGCAAACGTGCATCCGGGCGGCGCAATCGACGACGGCGTCCGGACGCGCGGCGGCTTCGGGATCGTCCGAGCGCAGGGCCACGGCGTGCACGGGTTCGTCCCCGCGGGCGGCAACCTGCTCCTCGATTCGGCGAACGGCGGGCTCGATGTCAGCCGTGGTGACCACACCGCGAGCCAGTAGGACATCGAGAAGCCCGAGGAGCATCGACTCGACCTCCGAGAGCCGCTCGAAGGTCCGATTGAAGAGCGACTGCGTTCGGACGCCGCCCCGCTCCAGCTGCCGCTCCAAACCTTGGACACCGTTTGTCCCGAGGCCTCCGGTCGTCATGGGCGCAGGGTCCGCCGTTGTCGGCCCGTCGCTCATCGCAATGTCGTCGTTGGGCCCCTGGGCCAGCGGCCCGGTCAAGCGAGCTTCTCCTCGCCCGGAAACTTCTCGGTGCTGCTGGGCAGCTTCTCTGGCGGGCCGGCGAGCTTCTGCTCCTGGCCGGGGAATTTCTCGGTGCTGCTGGGCAGCTTCTCGGTCGAGCCCGCGAATTTCGCCTCCTCGCCGGGGAACTTCTCGGTGCTTGCCGGCAGCTTCTCGGCCAGCTTGCCCGCGTCACGGTCGCGGGCCCTGAGGGCGCCGCGCGTCAGCGGGCCGACGATGGCGTCCGGGTCGAGCCCGGCGCTCCGCTGGAACGCGACCACGGCCGCTCGCGTCCTCGCGCCGAACCTTCCGTCGGCCGCCAGGCCGAGCATCGCCTGGACCTCCGCAACATCGGGGCCTCGGCTACCGAACCGAAGGAGTCGCTCGACCTTCGGCTCCACCGGGCCCTTCTGCTCGGCAAGGCTCTTCGCCTCAGCCTCGCCGCCCTTCGCCTCAGCGTCCCCTTTGGCCTCCGCATCGCCCTTGGCGTCACGCTGAACGTCCAGGCTCAGCTCCCGCCGGATCGCGCCGCGCCCGGCGCGAAGGGCATCGCGAAGGCGGAGTGCCGGACTGGGATCGGTCGGCCCCCCGCGCGGTCCACCCTGGAGCATCTCGGCCACAGCCCGATTGCCGGCCTGCCGCTGGAGGTCGAGGATGGGGTCCTCTGCCGTGGTTGATCCGCTCGGCACCAGGGAATCACGTTTCCGGGTCGAGCGGGCGGTCTCCGACTGCGGTTTTGATCGGTCGACCATGCGCCCACCTTACTGCGGAGGCGGGTCCCCTTGGCGTCCCGGACGACATCGGTTGCGAGCCATCAGATCGGGACTCCGGCCCGGCTCAGCCGGCGGAGAAGCGGATGACGATGAGCTGGTCCGCCGCCGACTCCGCACCCCAGACCTCGCCGGGCCGGCCGTTGAGCTGACGAACCTCGGCCGGCTGGCTCTCGTGCGGGAATGACGTGAACGTCTCAGTCAACGGATCGAATCGGACGATTGCATTGGCTCCGAAGTCGGTGAGCCAGACAGCGTCGGTCTCGTCCACGTAGACCGCGTAGGCCTGCGGCGAATCGCCCGGCAGCCGCCACTCCCGCCAGCTGCCCGTCACCGGATCGTAGACACCCACCTGGCCGGCGTTCCATTCGCTGATCCAGATTCGCCCGTCCGAATCGGACCACGCGCGGCGCACGCCGGCATCGGGCGTCGGCGGGTCGATTGCGCGCGCCTCCCCAGTGGCGCGATCGACAGCGCCGAGGTAGGAGCCCGCGAGGGACGCGAAATACACGTCCCCGCCCGGCGTCGCCGTGATCCCGTAGGGCCCCGCTCCCCTCGGCGCGTCGTGGACCTCGCCGGTCCCGGTTGCGGTGTCCAGGCGGCCGTAGTAGCCGCGCTGACCCGTGAACCACAGGTCACCGCCGACATCGAAGACCGGCGTGTTCAGCCTCGCGCCGGCCGGTAGCGACGGGACCGGAAAGGTCGTCACCTCGAGCGTCCCGGGCGCGACCCGCACGATCGCGTTCAGGCCGCCATCGGTGACCCAGGCCGCTCCGTCCGGACCGACGATCACACCGTGCGGGGCGGACCCGGCGCCCAGGGCGGCCTCGCGAATCTGTCCGGTGGCGGGGTCCAGCCAGCCGAGCACACCCTTGGCCTGGGCGGTGTACCAGACGCCGCCGTCGGGCGCGGGCGCCACGTCATGGGGATGTGAGCCGGCGGGGACGTCGAACGTCTGCGTTGTGAAACGCGGGACTCCGTCGAATGGCGACCCCGACGCGAGCGGCGGCGGCGCCGTGGAGCGCGGTGAAGCTGCGGTTGACGGTTCGGCGGTGGTCGTGTCCGGCGCGGGCGATCGCGTGGTCGTGCAGGCGATCGCGAGGCCTGAGAGCGCAGCAGCGAGCAACGCGTGAACCAGCCATGACGTTCTCATCGATGAAGAGGCTACGTCCAGCAGCAAAGTTTGGCGGCGGGCAGTAGCGCGGCGCCCAGGTTCGCGACGTCTCAGGCCTTGTGGCCGCGGCCCCGGCGGTCAGGGAGCGACCGGCACGGGGACGTACTCGTCGGGGATGTGCTTCGTGGCGGCGGGGTTGGGGTTGATGTCGAGGTTCGCCTCCAGCGCCGGATCGGGGACGAAGTCGAGCGGCTGGTCGGTGAATGCGGTGACTACCCAGCGACCGCCATGTCGCTGCAGCTCGAAGGCGAACGAGTTGGTGTACGTCCCGCCGAATGTCGCCGTCCGGCCGTCCGGCAGGTCGTAGCCCTGTTGCTCCACGATCACGTACGTGCCGGAGATGGTTGCGGCCGAGCCGGCCACGATCGGGTGGTCGATCCGGATCTGCCCGAGCTGGTACGAGATCAACCTTCCCTCGCTGGGATTCGATGCGATGCGGTCGGCCCACGAGAAGAAGCTGCTCAGTCGACTCGTCAGGGCTGTGCCGGCAAAGAACCTGGTCAGCTTGTTCCGAATCGCGTCGCGAACCGCACCTCGCTGGTCGTTCGACAGGCGGCCCGGGCGCATGCCCGGGAGCAGCTGTGGCGCCGTGTTGCTCGCCTCGATGGCACCCCGAACGGCGGCGTCGATGTCACCAACATCGCCCCCGATGGCCGACGACGTGAACGTCGATCCGAGAGTCAGAAGCGCTGCGAGGGCAAGAAGAGCGACGATCGCGAGCGCAACCGTTCGGCCTCTCCACGCGCCGATTCCGGTCTCCATTGGGCCCATCTCTGCCTCCTGCCTGCTCAGCTGTTGGCGGGATCGATGTGGACCTGGTAGATGCGCACGGTTGCCGCACCACTGGCGGTCATATGGTGGTAGCCGTTCCAGAAGTCGTGGTAGCGGACGGGATTGTGCTGGTCAGCCCAGTCCCCTTCGGTCCAGTACGACCAGTTGTAGGCGCTCTGCCAGCCGGTCTTGGGCGGCACGCCCCAGCCGGTCTCGACCCGCACGTGGTCGAAAACGTAGTTGTCCTCCCAGTCGAAGAAGATCAGGTCGCCCCGGGACAGGACGTTGTACCGATGGGTCGGCGACGCCCCTTTCGTGTTTGCGACGACACGCGCGCCGGGGTTGCGAAAGTAGATCTCCGCCTTGGTCAGGAACTTGAGCAGCTGATCGGCCTGGTACCAGGTGATCGTTCGGCTGGTGGTGGACTTCCAGTACCAGCTGTCGAGCAGCCCGGTGAGCTGGTAATAGCCGTTGGACCGGAACGGATAGCCGCCGGCCCGCAGGGCCTGTGAGGCGTAGTTGGCACAGTCATTGGCGAGGCAGATGTACGGCGCCGGCGGAGTGCCGTTGTACGGGGAGACCGGGCCGCACTCCTTCCAGTGACTTTCCGCGTAGGCCATGGCGTTGGTGCCGCTGAACGCGGCGGTGCTGGGCGGGACCGCCAGCAGCAGCGAAACCAGGGAGATGACGATGGCCGCCCGGGCGGCGCCTTCCCTGGCGATCGACCCGATAACGGGAAATCGCACGGCCTTGCCCTTTCTGGTCTGCAAGCCGGCGGGCGGCGGACACGGGGCAAGTTGTAGCGGACGGCGCTTGCCTGCGGATCAACCGGGAGTGCGCTGCGAGTCCTCGTTGAGTTGACTGCCACGCCCGTGGGGTCGCGCCCTGCTCCATCGACCCTCGAGCCGGACGCACCACCTGATCAGGGGTTTGCGGCGGTCTCTCCCCTGCGCCGAATCTCGGCGGTGATCGCGGGCACGATCGTCTTGAGGTCGCCGATCACCGCGTAGTCGGCCACGGCCATGATCGGCGACTCCGCGTCCGTGTTGATCGCCAGGATCCGCTTGGCCGCCTTGCAGCCGACGATGTGCTGGATCGCGCCGCTGATGCCGCAGGCGATGTAGAGGTCGGGCGCAATCCGGAGCCCGGTCTGGCCAATCTGGTCGGCGTGGGGCCGCCAGCCCAGGCTGGTCACGACGCGCGATCCACCGACGGCGCCGCCGAGCAGGCCGGCCAGCTCTTCGAGCTGCCCGAAACCCTCCGCCGACCCGACGCCGCGTCCGCCACCGACAACGACCCTCGCCTCGGTCAGCGAGACGCCGGCCGACGCGGCCGCTTCGCGGCTGACGACCCGGACCCGCAGGTCCGCCTCGTTGACGTCCGGCTTGAACGCGGCGACCGATGCAGGCGCAGACGGGGCCACGGCTTCGGCCGCGACCACGTGCGGCGCAACGGACATGAGGCGCACGGGCGCGTCGAGGACGGCGTCCTCGAGCAGGCTCCCGGCCCACCGCTGACGGACGATGCGCCACGGTTCCCCGGGATCGACGTCGACGACGTTGGCCGCCATCGGCAGCCTCAGTCGTGCCGCGACGTGGGCCAGCACCTCGTTGCCCCGGTCGCTGCCGGGCGCGACGACCGCGATCGCGGATCGCATCGTGGCCAGCGACTCGATCGCGGCTGCCCACGCGGCCGGAGCGTAGCCGTCGAGCCGTTGGTCGTCGGCGACGTGGGCGGTCGTCACGCCATAGGTCCCGAGCGCCGCCCCGACGGAAGCGGAATCCGTCCCGATGAGGACCGCCTCAACCGGCGCACCCGTGACGGACTCGATCCGGCGGGCAAAAGCGATGGCTTCGAGCGACAAGCGGTCGGCCTCGCTGCCGAGCTGCTCCACGAAGACGAGGACGGGCGCGCTCACCGGGCGACCACCCCGATCCGCTCGAGCAGATCCACGACCGCCGGCGCGGCTTCCGGACCGCGACCGATGACCTCGGCGGCGGTCCGCTCCTCGGTCGGCAGGCGGAGGTCGACCTTCGTGGGCCCGCTACGAGGGGCTACAGGTTCCGTTCCGGCGCCCCGCGGGACCGAGCCAGCCCCGGCGGCCGGTTCCGTGCCCGCGCCCGCCGGGGCAGCGCCGGCGCCAGCGGCCCAGGTCGCGGCCGCGCCGACCGCGACTCGCACGATCTCCTTCCTGCGGGCCCGCAACCGACCGGGCACTGACGGGTAGCGCGGCAGGTTGATGCCCTCCTTGACCCCGATGACGGCGGGCAGCGGGAGCTCGTAGGTCTCGACGCCGCCGCCCGGTGCCTCGCGTCGGGCGATCGTCGTCCCGTCGCGGAAGGCCAGGCCCTTGATTCCGTTGACCACCGGCCGGCCCAGTGCGACCGCGACCCGGATCCCGACCTGGAACCCGCCGCTGTCGGCGGACTCATTGCCGAATAGCAGCAGGTCGAACGGACCGTTCGCAGCCTCCTGGGCGCGCACCGCCTCGACGATCGCGGCCGCGGTCGAGACGGGGTCCCACTCGCTGCCGTCGGTCTCCAGCAGGATCGCCCGCTCGATCCCGAGGGCCATCGCGTCGCGGAGCTGGTCCTCCGCCGCGACGGGACCCAGCGTCAGGACGGCAGACGAGCCGCCCTGGGCCTCGACGATCCGGACAGCCTCCTCGACCCCGCACTCCTCATGCGGGGAAATCGTGAATCCGAGGTAGCGGGTATCGATGTCCTGACCATCAGCTGTGAGCACGATGCGACCGCCGGTCTGCGGCACTCGCTTCACGCAAACCAGGATGTTCACGCGACGCGTCCGTGGCTCCCGTGCGGGTGGCGCGCGGTGGGGGAAGCCGCCCGCAGCGACAGTCGCACGCGAAGCGGGCGTGGGTCACAAGGGCGGCTGCCCACGCCGGGCGACAGGACCCGCACGGTGGCAGTCACGACCGGATCCGGGTGTTGTCTGGGTCGAACAACGGAGTCGATCCCGCGACCGAGACCGTGACCGGGTACTGCTCGCCCATATATTCGACCAGTAACGGCGTGCCAACCTTCGCGACGTCGGGCGGGAGATAGGCCAGCAGGAGGTGCTTGCCGACCGACGGGCCGGAGCCGGCACTGGTCGCGTATGAGCGACGGCCCCGTGCGTCGACGAGCGGCGCACCGTCGGTCGACAGGATGGGCTCGCGCCCCAGCATGTAGCGCTTCACCCCGCTCGATGACGTGTGATCGTCGACGGTCAGGGTGCACAGGACCGCCACCGGCGCCGTCTCGCGCTGGCGGAGGTAGGCCGCCTTGCCGACGAAATCGGCGTCCTTGACGGTCGGGCGGGCCATGCCGGCTTCGACGAGGTTGAAGTCCAGCTCCAGCTCGTTGCCGTGGGCGCGGTAGCCCTTCTCGAGGCGCGCCGTCACCGCGTAGGTCCCGATCCCGACCGGCACCAGGCCGTGGGGCCGGCCGGCCTCCCATAGCGCATCCCAGACCCGGAGGCCCTGCTCGATCGGGAGGTAGATCTCCCAGCCCAGCTCCCCGACATAGCTGATCCGGGATGCGAGGGTCCGGACGCCGTTGATGTCGATGGTCTTCGTCGTCAGGAACGGGAAGCCCGCGTGGCTCACGTCCGCGTCGGTCACGGAGGCGAGGACGTCGCGGGCCCGAGGACCCCACAAGCCGATCGTCGTCCAGGCGTTGGTTGCGTCGAACAGCTGCGCCGACCCGTCCGCCGGCAGGGCGTCCGTGAACAGCTTCCGGTCGCGCATCCCGAGGCCGCCGCCGGTGACGACCCGGAACTGGTCGGCAGCCAGCCGCATGATCGTGAGGTCCGCCAGGATCCCGCCGGCTGCGTTCAGGAGCGGGGTGTAGATCGTTTTGCCGGGGGGCACGTCGATCTTGTTGACGGAGAGCCCCTCCAGGTAGGCGCACGCGCCGGGCCCGCTGACGTCGAAGATCGCGAACGCCGTGAGATCGACCATTCCGACCGCGTCGCGCATCGCCAGGTGCTCGGCGTTGATGATCGGCGACCACCAGCGCGATTCCCACTCGGCCTCGCGCGGCATCACCCGGTCGCCGTACTGCTCCACCAGTGCTTCGTTCGAGCCGTACCAGTACGGCCGCTCCCAGCCGGCAGCCTCGTAGAACACGGCCCCGAGGTCGCGCTGTCGGCCATTGAACGGCGAGAGCCGGACGTTCCGGTTCGAGGCCCACTGCTCCATCGGGTGGACGATGCCGTAGGTCTTGTTGTAGCCCTCCTCGGTGCGGGCGCGGATGTGCTGGCGGGTCTTGTGGTGCTCGTAGAAGCGGGCGATGTCCGAGCCGTGCGGATCGATCTCGGGCTCACCCGTGGTCATCCACTCGGCGATCGCCCTGGCGATGCCCGGCGCCTCCTTGATCCAGATCGCGGCTGCCGACCACAGGCCCTTCACCTCCGGCGTCTCGCCGATGATCGGGTTGCCGTCGGGGGTGAGCGACAGGAGCCCGTTGATCGCCAGCTTCACCCCGACCGTCTCGTCGCCGACGATCTCCGGGAAGAGCTCCAGGGCGTCCTCGAGCTGGCGATCGAAGTCCTCCTTGGTAAACGGCAGCATCGTCGGCGAGAGAGCGGACGCCGCGATCGAGGGGATGTCGTCGGGTTCCATGTGGATCGTCCGGTGGGCGTACGAGCCGATCTCGAAGCCGGTGCCGTGCTGGCGCTCGTACATGTTCGTGTCCATGTCCCGGATGATCGGGAAGCCGACGTCGCCGGTGGTGTGCTCGAACCGCGGTACCGGACCGATGTCGATCATCTGGTGGACCGCCGGCGTCAGCGGAATCGATGCGCCGGCCATGGCCGCGATCCGCGGGCTCCAGACGCCACAGGCGATGACCACGGCCTCGGCCTCGACGTCGCCGGCGTCTGTTCGCACGCGTCGGACTCGGCCGTCCTCGACATCGATCCCGGTGACCTCGATGCCCGCCGCGATCGTGAGGGCGCCCAGCTCCTGCGCGGCCTGGCGCATGAGCGTTCCGGCCTGCAGCGAGTCGACGATGCCGACTCCGGGCGAGTAGAAGCCGCCGAGGATGACCGATTCGTCGATGAACGGCACGAGCTTCTTGACCGCCGCGGGGTCGAGGAGCTCGACGCCCTCGATGCCCCACGACCGGGACGAGGCCATCCGCCGGGTCAGCTCCTGCATCCGGGCCGGCGTCCGGGCGACCTCGATCCCGCCGGTCTCGTAGTAGACGCCGAGCTCGCGGTACTGGTTGGCGCTGTCGACCGTGAAGGCCGTCATCTCCTTCGAGTGGTCCGTCAGGAAGATGAAGTTCGAGGCGTGGCCGGTCGAGCCGCCCGGGTTCGGGAGCGTCCCCTTCTCGAGGAGCAGGATGTCCCGCCAGCCCAGCTTCGCGAGGTGGTAGGCCATGCTGTTGCCGACGATCCCCGCGCCGATGATGACGACCTTCGCCCGCACGGGCAGCGCTGGCATGTTCGTGCTCCTCCGTCAGGCCAGGTTGATCAGGCCAGGTTGATGACGATGGTCTTGAGCTCGGTCAGCCGCTCGATCGAGAAGCGGCCGCCGACGCGCCCCAGCCCGCTCTGCGAGCCGGCACGGCCGCCGAACGGGAGGTGGGATTCCCAGTAGTTGGTGCCCTCGTTGACGTTGACCCAGCCGGCCCGGACGCGCTCCGCGAAGTCGAGGCCGCGCCGGAGGTCGCGGGTGAAGACCGCCGTCAGCAGGCCGTAGGGCGACGCGTCGACCAGCTCGATCGCCTCCTCCGCGCTCGAGATCGAGGTGATCGGGACCACCGGGCCGAAGGTCTCCTCGCGGGCGATCTCCATCGAGTCGGTCACCCGGTCGATGACGGTGGGCTCGAAGAACAGGGGGCTGCCGAGCTGCGGGGCCCGGGCGCCGCCGGTCGACAGCGCCGCACCGCGTTCGATGGCTTCGCGGACATGGTGCTCGGTCTTGTCGGCCGTGCGCTCGTTGTTGAGCGGTCCCATCGTCGTGGCGCCGTCGAGCGGATCGCCGAGGCGAACCTCGCTTTCGACGGCCGCGACGAGGGCCGTCAGGAACTCGTCGTGGATCGCGCGATGGACGAGCACGCGCTCGCCGGCGGTGCAGCTCTGGCCGGCGTTCAGGAAGCAGGCCGTGACGGTGGCGCTGACCGCGGCAGCAACATCGGCGTCGTCGAGGACCACCAGGGGGCCGTTGCCGCCCGTCTCGAGCAGCAGCTCCTTGCCGGCTCCCCGCTCCGCGATCTGGTGACCGGTCCGGGTCGAGCCGATGAAGCCGATGGCGGCGACCCGTGGATCGATGGCGAGCTCATCGCCGATCTCCGGTCCAGGCCCGGTCACGAAGTTGAAGACCCCCGGCGGCAGGTCCGCGTCGGCGATCGCCTGGGCGAGCGCGATCGAGCAGAACGAGGTGTGCCGAGCCGGGTTCCAGACGACGGTGTTGCCCGCGGCAAGCGCTGGCGCGATCAGTTCGGCGGGCATGGTGTACGGCCAGTTCCAGGGCGTGATCACGCCGACCACGCCCTTGGGCACGCGGTAGACCAGGACCCGCTTCTGGGGATCGACGGACGGCGGCAGCAGGCCTTCGATGCGGGTCGCGTCGGCCGCGGCCATCCGGATGTAGACGAGCAGCTCGTCGACCTCGCCGTAGGCCTCGGCGTGGAGGGGCTTGCCCTGGTCGAGCGTCAGCAGGCGGGCCAGCTCGTCCCGACGGCGCTCGACGATGTCGGCCAGGCCATCGAGGAGGCGGGCCCGGTCGAAGGGCGAGATTCGCGCCCAGCCCGGCGCGGCTCGCCGCGCGGCCTCGACCGCGCGCGATGCGTCGGCGCGCGTACCGAGCGCCACCCGGCCGAGCAGGGCGCCGGTCGCCGGATTCGTCGCCTCGAAGGTCTCGCCCCCGCTCGCCGCCGACCAGCGACCGTCGATGAAGAGGCCGCCCACGGCGGCGGTCGCGCCAGTCCCGGCATCGCGATCCCGGTCGCCCACGGCGGCGGTCGCGCCGCTGCTCGCGCCAGTGCTCGCTCCGCTGGTCGCGTCGCCAGGCCGGCCAGTGCTCGCGCCGCTGGTCGCGTCGCCAGGCCGACCAGTGCTCGCGCCGCTGCTCGCGCCGCCGGTCGCGTCACCGGTCACAACGTCGGCGGTCGGGCGCTCGATGGCTCGAACCTCGACGGGGTCAACGGGCAACGCGGAACTCCTTCGCAACCTCGGGTGGGCGTCGCGCGGGGCCGGGCGGGGCGCCGATAACAGTCTGCTCCGGCGGCGGTGGCGCGCGCAAATCGTGGTGTAGGCAGATCAGGGTGAGCGCGAACCAGGCCAGGCTGCCGATGGTCTGCCGGGAGGCCAGGGTGACCGGGACTCGGACAGGGCCGGGGCGCGGACGGGGACGTTGTTGCCGGACGTCACCGTGGCTGACCTTAGCCGGGGTTCCTTCCCGGATCCCTGAGCCCGAGCGCAGGATTTCACGCCGGACGCCACCGGTGGTGGAATCTGGCGATCTTTTGCCCCGAATCTGGCTCCGCACCGGGCCAGGCCGAGCGTTGGTGCATTGAAAGCGTCGGGACCGCATGCCGAAGGTCACGGGCCGTGGAATCCGGTGATTTCCGACGGGCACCCGGTGGAGCCGTCACGCGTGCGTGAACGTTGCTGGATCGCGGGGCGATCCAAGCGGCGACCAGCACGCCGCTCAGGGTTCATCTGGCATTCCATGGCTTCCAATCGGCGGCCGGGCCCAAGGTGCTTCGCTGGTTGGATCGTCGGACGATCCAGCGTGGCCGCATGGCGCCCCGAAGCGGGAGGGGCGCCGCCGGGCCGGCCGCCGAAGCGGGAGAGCCGCCGCCGGGCCGGCCCCCGAATCGGAAGGGGCGCCCGGTGGGCGCCCCTTCTGTGTGGACCGTTTCGGAGCCGAGCGGCTACTCCGCCGGGATCTCCGAGTGGATGACATCGAGGTCGATGCCCTGCGAGCGCCGGTAGAACCGGGCCACGAGGTACACGAGGGCCGCGAGGCCGTACAGGATCGCCAGGAACTTGATCGAGTCGGTGTTGCCGACTCCGATCCCGTAGAGGGCGTTGCTGAGCCACGAGTACACGACCCACCCCAGGAAGATCGAGGTGATCCCGCCGGTGATGCTGATCATCGGCAGGCCCAGGATCTTGTAGCGGGCGATCGTCGAGCTCTCGTAGATCGCTGGCTTCCACCACGGCAGGATCGTGGCCGCGACCGAGCTGCCGAGGAAGGTCACCGCGATGACGAGCGTTGCGTCGAGCGTCAGCCCGACGAACCCCTCGTAGTACGCGTAGAACGCCGACAGCACCACCGACGGCACCATGATCAGCACCAGGGCGACGTACGGCACCGCTCGGCGCTCGGACACGCGGGCGGCGGCTTCGGGAATGACCCGGTCAAACGCCGCCGCGAAGATCATCCGCGTCGACGACAGGAACAGCGTGCCGACCCAGCCGAGGAACCAGGCCCCGAACAGGACGACCAGGACGATCTGGACGATGTGGCTGTCGATCAGGAAGGCCGCCAGCAGCGGCGGGTAGCTCCAGATCGGAATCGTCGGTGGGCCTTCGGTGTAGCCGTAGGCGTAGTTGATGTAGTTGACGTTCGTGGCGTTGAAGAAGTCCCAGCCGAACGTCTTCGCGGCCAGGAGCAGGAACACGATCGCCAGGGCGACGGTGACCCAGATCCCGCCGAGCATCCCGTTGAGCACCTTCCGGAAGTCGCCCGCGCCGCGAACCTCGCCGTACAGGGTCGCGCCCCAGTTCGGATAGAGGATCCAGAACAGCATGAACGGAATGAGGGCCAGGGTCCCCGGCCCGAACGAGAAGATGTCCAGGGGCGACGACACGAAGGCGTCGTTGGCCACAGCGTTGGCCAGGGTCGTGTCGTAGGCATTCGAGACGCCGAAGAGGGTCAGCGATTCGCGGTCGAAGGCGGCCTTGAAGGCTTCCTGGCTCGAGACGGCCATCAGCACGAACATGATGGCCAGGACGCCGAGGCCGACGTACAGGCAGAGGCGCTGGATTCGGGCATAGCCCGCCATCCCGAGCGCGACGAGCCCCGACGTGAGGACGATCGTGATCAACGAGACCGTGAAGGTCCCGTTCTGCGAGGAGAAGAACGCCAGGCCATCCGTCCACCCGATCAGGGCCGCGAGGGGCTGGACGAATTCGATGTTGAGGATGAACGCGTAGATCGGCGCCCACAGCGAGAGGATGAACCACCAGCCCGTCGCCGAGAGGACGAAGCCGATGCCGCCGCGCCGGAGCCCGACGTAGCCGCCGATCAGGATGCCGACGGCCCCCGACACGAGCTGCGTCGTGCTGTCGAGGCCGAACGCTCCGCCGGCCAGGTACAGCGCGATCCCGCCGACGACGGCCCCGACGACGGCGCCGGGGATGCCGTCGAAGATCCGGGTCTGCCAGACGTAGTCCCCACCTGCGCGAGGCATCGCCGCGATGAGCCCCGCGTACGTGATCGCCATGAATGTCATCGCGATCCCCGAGATCACGATCGCCGCGACCGGCGAGCCGTCGGGGACGTAGGCGAAGATCGCCAGGCTGTAGAACATGCCGAGGGTGACGAGGTTCACCGACATGAACGAGTAGGCGAACGCGTCGAACCCTGACCAGCCCTTGACCAGGCCGGTCGCGTTCCGCAGGAACAATGAGGGCGCCGCCACGGTCTGGGCGGGCGCCGCGGTCGCTTCTGACTCCATGCTCTCCCTCCTCTGCCTCCCTAACCGTTGATCAACAGGTAGCGCTTCACCTCGCCTTTCTTCGAGTCCAGGTCGACGATGGCGGCCTGCAGGATGCCGTCCTCGTAGCTGCTGCCGGGATTGACGGCCAGGGTCCGGCCGATCTTCACGGCCCC
>DASQFM010000095.1:0-5900 GCA_035633135.1 Candidatus Eiseniibacteriota bacterium | reverse complement strand
GGCTCGACGGACCTCCCGATCCTCGCCCTGCTGCCGGCCTCCGTCGGGCTCACCATCGCGGCCCTTGCGCTGCTGGTGGTTCCGCGGCTCCTGCGCCGGCTCGCCGCCGCGAGCGGCCGCGCCACCCTGCCGATCCGGCTGGCGCTGCTCTCGGTGGCCCGCGACCCGGCCCGCCCGGCCGCGACGCTGACGCTGCTCGCCTTCGGCCTCGGGGGGCTCGTGTTCGCGGTCACCGAAGCCGCGACCCTCAACCGCGGGATCGCCGATTCGGCTGCGTTCCAGGCGGGCATGGACCTCCGGGTCAGCGAGGCCGGCACGGACCTCACGCTGTCGGCGACCGTCGTCCCATTCGATCGGTACCGCGGGCTCGGGGCAGCCGTCGAGGCGTGGCCCGTGGCGCATCTGGAGGCCGTCGCGGCGGGCGATCGTCCGCTGAGCGTGCTCGCCCTGCCGCCCGAGGCGATCCCGAAGCTTCGGGGCTGGCGATCCGACGCCTCGAGCACTGACCCGGCCGTGCTGGCCGCCGCGATCGACGTTCCGGGCACGTTCGACGTCCCCGGCCATCAGCTTCCGGCAGGCAAGCGGGAGCTCTCGATCGCGGTCCGGCACCGCGGCGATCCGGTGGACCTGGCCGCGGTGGTCCGGACGGCGGCGGGCGACGCGGTCCGAGTCCGGCTCGGCACCGCGAAGTTCGAACGGACCGTCTTCGACGTGCCCTTGCCCGCTGCCGCGGTCGGTGGCCGGGTCGTCGCGATCCTCGTCGCCGAGGGCCGCCTGATCGCCGGCCAGGATCATCCGGCCGCCCTGGGCAGCGCCAGCCTGGCGTTCGAGGATCTCGGCGGACTGGTCGACCAGGTCCCGATCGAGGTGCGCGTGAGCGGCGTCGACGAGACCGTGATTCGAGCGCCACTGACCACCGACGGGCTGATCCTGCCGGCGATCGTCAGCCCCGACCTCAGCGGCCTCGCGGCAGGCTCCCCGGATGGGACCCTGCCGCTGACATTCGCCGGGCGGTCGCTGACCCGGATCCGGGTCGCCGGGGTCGCGTCCTGGTTCCCGACGGTCGTCTACGCCGAGCGATCCTTCGCCGTCGTCGACCTCGACCCGTTCCTGGTGGCGCTGGACGGCGCAGCCCCTGGTGCCGGCCATCCCGACGAGGCCTGGCTCCGGATCGAGGACGGGGCGGCCGCAGCCTCGACCGTCGCGGCCCTCCACGAACCGCCGTTCCGCGACGTCGCCGTGCTCGATCGCAGGGCCATCGCGGCGCAATCGACCGGCGACCCCTTCTCGATCTCGATCCTCGCCGCGTTCACCGCCGCGGCCCTCGCGGGCCTGCTCCTGGCGGCGCTGGGGCTCGTGCTGGGGGCGATCTCGGACCTCCGCGACGAGACCGGCGAGCTGCGAGACCTCGAAGCCCAGGGCCTCGGACCGACGGCCCTGCGCCGCCACGTGGCCGCCCGGACGGCCCTGCTGGCCTTCGGAGGGCTGGCTGCGGGGCTCATCGTGGGTGTCCTGCTGGCCGCGATCGTGACCGGCCGGATCGCCGTCACGGCCGATGCCGCCGCGCCGATTCCCCCGCTGGTCCTGGTCGTCCCATGGACCCAGGTCGCCTTGGCGGTCGGCATCCCGCTCCTGCTTGCCGGCGGGCTGGCGTGGCTGGCGGCGCGGCGCGCCTTCCGGGGCTCGACGCGCTCAGGCGGACGGCGTGCCGCCCCGGCTCCTGCGCCGGCACCCGGACCGCGATGAAGGCCATCGAGGCTCGCGGCCTCCTCGCCGTTCATCGCTCCAGCGGCGGTGCCGTGGCCGCGCTGCGGGGCCTGGACCTCGATGTCGAGGCCGGCGAGATCGTCGCCGTCGTCGGGCCGTCCGGGTCCGGCAAGACGACCCTGCTCCGGATTCTCGCCAGCGCGGAAGCGCCCACGGCGGGCAGCGTGTCGGTCTTCGGCACGGCCCTCGAGCGGGCCGATCCGAGGCAGCTTCGGCGGCATCGCCGGGAGATCGTCGGGGTGGTCGATCAGCACTATCGCCGGGCGCTGTCGCCGTACCTGCCGGCGGCGGAGATCGCCGGGCTGCCCCTGGCCCTGCGCGGCCGCTCGCCCGGCGAACGGGCGGCCCGGGTGGCGGAGCTGCTCGCCGCAACGGGGCTCGGAGATCGCCAGCGAGCGCGCTCCGCGGAGCTGTCGGGCGGCGAGCAGCAGCGCCTGGCCGTGGCCGCCGCCCTCGCTTTCCGGCCGCGGCTCCTGCTGGCCGACGAGCCGACCGGCGAGCTCGACGCCGACGCCACCGCGCGGCTGCTCGAGCTCATCCGCGATCTGGTTCGCGCCGACGGCGCCACCGCGGTGATCGTGACCCACGATCCAGCCGTCGAGGCCATCGCCGACCGGGTCGTGATCCTCGAGGATGGCCGGGCCGTCGCGACCCGCCTCGGGCCACTTGGCGAGCCGGAGGTGCCGGCCGTCGATGCCGCGGGCTGGCACGCGCCTGAGACGACCTGGCGACATGCCCGTCCGGCGCCGGCCCCGCCGACCGAGCCGGCCTCGACACGCGCCGACGAAGCTCCCGCCGGGGAGGCCGTGGCTGCCGTCGTCCTCGAGGGCGTGTCGCGCCGCTACGGCGGCGCGGGGAGGGCCGTCGAGGCCCTCGACGATCTCAACGCCCTGATCCCGGCCCGCGGGGTCACGGCGATCACCGGCCCGTCGGGCTCGGGCAAGTCGACACTCGTGCGCCTGATCGCCGGCCTCGACCGGCCCGATTCGGGCCGGGTGCTTGTCCTCGGGCGGGACCTCGCCGGGCTCGATCGCGAGGAGCTGGCGATGCTCCGCAGCACGCGCATCGGGATTGCCGAGCAGGCACGTGGCCTCGTCCCGTTCCTGACGGTCCGCGAGAACGTGGAGCTTGCCGTAGCCGTGCGAGCGGCGGCCGCCAGCGAGCCGCCTGGGCCGCCGGCGCAGGGGCCGAGCGGCGCTTCGGACGACGGCGGGGAACGGGTGACAGCGATTCTGGAGCGCCTCGGGCTGGCGCACCTGGGCGCGCGCCAGCCCGGCGAGCTCTCCGCCGGCGAGCGGACCCGGGTCGCGATCGCTCGGGCCCTGGTCACCGAGCCCGCCCTTCTGGTGCTCGACGAGCCGACCGCGACGCTCGATCGGGTCAATGCCGCTCGGGTCGCCGAGCTGCTGGCCGGGCTGGGCACGGAGCTCGCGGTGGTCGTCGCGACCCACGATCCAGTCCTCGTGGACATCGCCGGATCGCGCATCGAGCTCGCCCGGCCTGGCGCGGCCCGCTAGAGTCGGGTCGACGCCGGCGGAGCCCGACCAGCGTCGAGAGATCACTGCCACAGATTGGAGGTAAAGCGTGCCCAAGCGAGTCCACAGCGGCGACGGCATCGTCGCCGGAGCGCTGCCGTTCAGCCAGGTCATCGAGGCCAACGGATTCGTCTTCCTGGCCGGCCAGGTCGGTGACGTACCGGGCGTGCCGGGCCCGGTGGCCGGTGGGATTGAAGCCGAAACGCGCCAGATGCTCGAGAACGTTGGGCGTCTGCTCCGCGCGGTCGGGCTCGACTATCCCGACGTCGTCAAGGCCACGGTCTACCTGCGCGACTTCGACGAGTTCGGGGCGATGAACGGCGTGTACCGCGAGTACTTCCCGTCCGAGCCGCCGACGCGGGCGACCGTGGGCGTCACCCGCCTGGCCGCCGACTTCCGGGTCGAGATCGAGATCCTCGCCGCCCGCTGAGCACTCGCCTCCCGCTGAGCGGCTGCTACCCGTTCCTGATCTACCCGGCGACCTCGCGAAGGAAGGCCGCGGTAAGGTCGAGGGCCTCGTCAAGGACGGGCCGCAGCGTGTGCCCGAGCTTCGGGAACGTCACGAGGCGGGCGTTGGGAAGCGCCGGGACCATCGATCGGAGCAGCTCGATTCGGGCGAACGGATCCGACTCGCCCGACAGCAGCAGGACCGGACAGCGGATCGACGGCCAGTGGGCCGACCTCGCGGCCGCTCGGGCCGGCAGGCCCGGCGGGTGGAGCGGGTAGCTGAACAGCACGAGCGCCGCGTAGCCGGCGTCGGGCTCGGCCGCCGCGAGGCTCGCCACCCGGCCACCGTACGACTGGCCGCCGACCGCGACATCGGGGCCGTCCGGCACGGCCACCCGCCAGACCGGGACGGCGTCCTCGGCCTTCCGTTTCGGCAGGTCCACCGCCTCGGCGTCGATTCCGCGCGCGCGCAGCCCATCCACGAACGGCGCCATGCTCGCCGCATTGCCACTGGCGCCATGCCCCAGGTAGATGCGAAGCGCCACGTCGGAGCCCCTAGAGCTCGCGGCGTCGGAGCTGGAGGATCGCGAGGCCCAGGACGATCGCGACCCACACCACGGTCCAGGCGAGGAAGGTCGGCGGCGGCGGCTCCGAGGCGAAAAACGGATTCCCCTGCGCCCCCGGCTGGTTGGCGGCGGCCGCGAGCACGATCGCCGGCTCGAGGCCGTAGATGACGCCCTGCCACAGGCCGTCGGTCGGCAGGATCGCCCGGCCAACATCGCTGATGAACGCCAGGCCCTGCGCGCCCAGGGCGACCCCGATATGGCCGAGCACGCCGGCCATCCAGGCCATGCCGTACGCGACGACCGCGACGGCGCCGCCGGCGATCGGTGACAGGTGGGTCGACAGGAACACGGTGAGGGAGAGCATGACCAACGCCTGGGCGGCGAGATACAGGACCGGCACCAGCGGGTTGGGCGGTGAGTAGCCGGACACCAGGCCGACGACCCCGATCGCCAGGAGCCCGGAGGCCATCGAGTAGACGAGGATCACCACCGCGAGACCGAGCCACCGCCCCAGCAGGTACGACGAGCGACGCAACGGGCGCGCGAGGAGGGCCAGGGCGATCCCCGATTCGAGGTCACCGGCAATCGCCGGCGAACCGAGGAACGCCGCGGTCATGGCCAGCACGAACCCGAACTGGAAGGCGATGAAGATCAGGATCTGGGACACCCCGAGCTTGAGCTGCAGCTCGTCGACGCCCGACTCGCGGGCGAGGCTCACGAGGCGCTCGACGCCCCAGCCGGTGGCCGTGACGGCCACCACCGCGAGCACGACGAGCACCCACAGGACGCGCCGGCGGGCGGCCTCGCCGATGGTCACCCGGGCGATGGTGATCACGTGATCAGCTCCGTCCCGCCCTTGCCGGCGAGCAGCGGCGTGCCGGCCGGCGGCCGCTCGCGGGAGACCAGCTCGAGGAAGCGCTGCTCGAGGGTGCCCCGGCCCGAACGAACCTCGTGAACCTGGATTCCGAAGCCGACCAGGAGCTCGACGAGCTCGTGGACGCGACGGGATTCCATCGGCCGAACGATCAGCAGATCGCCCTCCAGCGTCGGCGGGCCGAAGTGCTCGATGGCCGGGAGCTGCTCTACCTGCAGCCCCGTCTGGCGGATCTGCGTCTCGGAGGCGCCAAGGACGTCGTCGAGCGTCCCGATCGCGACCACCCGGCCACGATCGATGATCGCGACGCGGTCGCACACCTGCTCGACCTCGCTGAGGAGGTGGGAGTTCAGGAACACGCCGGTGCCCCGCTCCCGGGCCGTCCGGATGATGCCGCGGACGTCGATCCGGCCGAGCGGATCGAGCGCCGACGTCGGCTCGTCGAGGATCACCAGCGCGGGATCGCCGACCATCGCGACCGCCAGGCCAAGGCGCTGCTGCATGCCCTTCGAGAACCGTCCCACGAGATCGGTGGCGCGGTCCGCGAGCCCGACCAGCCCCAGCACTTCATCGGCCGCTGGTCCGCGGCGATGCCGCTCGAGGCCCATGAGCTCGGCGTGCAGGAGGAGCACCTCACGGGCGGTCATCCACGGCTGGTACCGAAAGAGCTCCGGCAGGTAGCCGATCTGGCGGCGGGTCGCGCGGTCGCCG
>DASQFM010000094.1:0-3347 GCA_035633135.1 Candidatus Eiseniibacteriota bacterium | reverse complement strand
CCCAAAGTAGCAGTGGACCAAGGCCGTGGCCGGTAGGACCAGGGGGTAGTTCATCGGGGGGCCGGCCGGAGTCGGACGTTGCTCGACTGAGACGCCGGGCACCCTCAACTCCCAGCTGATCAGGCCCACTTCGGCATCCGGCAACCCATTGGGTTTGGGCGGCTCATCGCGCGGCGGCTCGACGAGGTCACGAAACGAGGGGTGATGGCTGTGGGGGCATTTGACTAGTGCAACCTCGTGAGAGGTCTTGTGCGAGATGACGGGTTCGGCCCATCATTGGGCCCATGAAGCCACCTACGTTCGTCCGGCCTCTCAGCCCCGAGGAGCGGCAGGCCCTCCGCGCCGGCCTCCGCTCCCCAGAGGCGTTCACCCTCCGCCGCTGCCTGGTCCTCCTGAACAGCGCCGACGGCCAGAGGCCCAGGCCGATCGCCGCCGCCGTCGGCTGCTGCGTCCAGTCGGTCCGCAACGCGATCCGGGCGTTCCACGCCCAGGGCCTGGACTGCCTCCGGGAGAAGTCCTCGGCCCCCAAGGCGACCCGCCAGGTACTGGACGAGGGCGGCTGCCGACGGCTCCGCGACCTGCTGCATCGCAGCCCGCGCGACTTCGGCAAGCCCACCAGCGTCTGGACGCTGGCCCTGGCCGCCGAGGTGGCGCACGCCGAGGGCCTGACCGGCCGGCCGGTGAGCATCGAGCTGATCCGCCAGGCGCTGAAGCGGCTGGGCGTCTCCTGGCGGCGGGCCAAGGATTGGATCACCAGCCCCGACCCGGCGTACCTGCGAAAAAAGGGGCGCGCGACCGGCTGATCCGCCTGGCCGAGTCGCATCCCGACTGGGTGCTCGGCTATCAGGACGAGACCTGGTGGAGCCGGCTGGCCCGTCCAGCGATGCACACCTGGGCCGATGACGAGCCGTTGCGACTGCGACAACTGGAGGCGGACAAGGGCGACCCCGACCCCAAGGCGCTGGCCTGCTACGGCCTGCTGCGGGCCGACACCCGGCGGATGATGATCCGCTTCGTGGCGGGGCGACCGGTCAGCCAGGTGACGGAGGACTTCCTGGGGTGGGCGTGCGCGCGGCTGGCGGCCGAGGGCAAGCGAGCGCTGTTGCTGGTCTGGGATAACGCCAGTTGGCACATCAGCCAGCGGGTGCGCGCCTGGATCAAAGCGCACAACCGGCGTGCGAAGGCCGAGGGGGGCGTGCGGATCATCGCGTGCGGTCTGCCGGTGAAGGCGCCGTGGCTCAATCGGATCGAGCCGAAGTGGGTCCACGGCAAGCGCGCCATCTTGGAGTCCGACCGGAAGCTGACCGGGGAGGAGGTCGTCCAGCGGGTCTGCGACTACTACGGCTGTGAGCAACTCGACCACCTCAAACAGAAGGTCTCGTGATCCTGCACTAGTGGCCGTCGGAAAACGTGTTCGAATCCTCGGAACTTCCTATCGAGGATCGGTGACCTGACCGTTCCCAGACCTGTCCCGAGCATGGTTGCTCAGGCGGAGACCCAATCCCGCCCGCTGATGACCTGATCCGACCGAGCGCAAGACGCACCCTCCCCGCACCACCGGGGCAACCAGGTGGTCCAACCAGTCCTCGGCGCCGTTCCCCGCGACTCAGGCCGCCGACCGGCCGCGCCGCGACCGGCCCGCTACGCTCTTGGGTGCCTCACGGGCGATCAACAGCTTGCCCAGCACGTGAAGATTCCGGCCCAACATCCCCAGCCCCACGTAGCGGCAGTAGCCCCCGAAGCTCCGGTCCCGGCACCGCTCCAGGCCATTGCCCGACTGCAACGCGCCGATCGCCGACTCGACCCCCGCGTGACGACGCCGGGCGCGCCGGAAGGCCACCGTCGCCTCACGCTCCTGGCGCTCGGCCTGGACGGCGCCCTTCACCGGCAGACACGGATGCGCCACCAGCTCGGCCAACGCGCGTTGATTCTCGGGCGAGTGGAACCCGCGATCGAAGGACGCCCTGCGGATGCGGCCGCCGAGCCGTCCTTGCACCTGCCTCATCTGCCCCACCACGACGTCGCTGTCCTCGGCCCCGCGCGGCAGGACCGCGTAGTGGCACACGAAGCCGGCCCCATCCTCGAGGACCAGCACGCGGTGGCCGAACTCGACGGGTTGGGGCACCTTGCCGCGCACGATCAGCTGCGCCTGCGGCTCGAACAGGCTGAAGAGCTTCTCGTCGTTGGGGACCGACTCCCCGGCGAGCACGCGGCGACGGGCCTGGTGGCAGACGTGAAGCGTCAGGCCCACGAAGTCGAGCAACTTCTCCCGGAGCCGCTCGATCGTCCGGGTCGCCGGGCCGGGGCGGATCGGGAACGACGCCGGATCGAACAACTCCGTCGCCCGCGCGAGGATGCGGTCGGCCGTGTCGAGCAAGGCCCGGTAGGCGTCCCGGAGCCGCTTGCGGTAGTCGTGCCCCTTGCTCGCGGCGATCCGGTTGATGGTGCGCAGGTGTGCCTTCAGGGAGCGGAGCAGGTGCTTGTGCTGCCTCCAACCGCCCTGGCCCAGCAGGCCCGCCAGGCGTCGGGCCGTCGCGATAATCGTGCGGAGGCCGTCGCCGATGAGACTCGAGTCGGTGGGATAGTGGACGTCGGTGGCCACCACGAACGAGTCGCCCCGGACGGTCTCGGCCGCCTCGGGGACGAGCCGATGCCCCTCGGCGACGATCCGGTGGTTGAGCCGCTCGATCGTGTCGGGCGACAGCAGGGCGATGTTGTCGCGGAGGCATCGCCAGTCGAACGACGGATCATCGCACCAGCCGTCGATGCCCATGATCCGTCGCAGGGAACGATGCTCCTCGGCGAGGTTCTGGAGCCGGTCGTAGTTGAGGTCGCAGCCGAGGCGGACGGCCCCCAGGACGAGGATCGACCAGTAATCCATCCCCGGGCGTCCCTGGTCGGCCCGAGTGGCTCCATTCACGTCGTGGGCGACCGCGTCGAGCAGTTCGTCCCGCAGTGCGTGCCGGCCGTAGAGGTATTGCAGGGCCCGGAGGATGGGGATGATCTCGTCGCGGCAGTCGGTGTTGAGGCGGACGTCGGGGATGCCCGGGCAATCGAACCGGAGTTGGGGATCGAAGGGGCGTCGCATGGGTCGGGGCCACGAAGAATGCCTGGCACGGGACCGAGAAGCGGCGGTTCTCAGGGAATTCTGACACGACCAGCCGCGATCTTCGAGGAGCGATTCCGCGAGAAACCCCGGAAAATGAGGCTCCAAACTCGATTTCCGACGGCCACTAGCTAGGGCTCGCGATGAGGAGGCTGTCGCGCGAGCGGACATCGAGCCCGATGCCGAAGAGGTTCACGGCTGGCTTCGGCGCATTCTCGGGGGCACGGAAGTAGGCGTGCCT
>DASQFM010000093.1:0-8628 GCA_035633135.1 Candidatus Eiseniibacteriota bacterium | reverse complement strand
GATGAGCTGGTGACCCGGCAGCGTCCCGAACCACGCCGCGATCGCCGCACCGAGGCCGGCAGGTCCCCGCACTGCGCCCCCGCTGACCGCCCAGGCGACCGTCGTGAGGACGATCGGCAGCAGCCCGCCCAGGACCGCGATCCAGCGCCACAGCGCGAGGACACCGACGCGCTGCCGCCGCCGCTCGATCCGCACCACCCGGTCGGTGCTGTCCCGATAGAACCGCGACGTCTGCGCATCGCCGCGCGGAACGTCGAGGTGCCGGAGCAGCGGGACGAGGAAGCCTTCGTCATTGTCCCAGTACGTGCCGTGGTCTTCGACGATGCTCATCCGGTTGGTGACGGGCCGGCTGTCGACCGCCACGGTCACCCCCGGCGGCGCCACGATCGGGCCGGCCGGCGCTGGATCGTACGAGGCCCAGACGTCGGCCCACTGGAGCGTCGGCCGGGCGTCGACGAGATCGCCGGTCAATCGATCTGACCGCGGCCCGCCACCCGGGCGCCCGGTGTCGTGCAGTCGCCAGCCGAGCGCCAGGCCCTGGCCGATGGTGATCAGCCGGTCGACTCGGCGGGACAGGTACGCCGGGTCGAGGAGGGTCGTGAAACTCACGATGGCCCCGCCTGAATGGGCGATGAGGACGATCGAGCCGCAGCGCATCTGGGTTTCCAGGCGCTCAATGGATTCGGCCAGCCTCGCCCGCACGTTGGCCGCCTGGACCGGGTCGTCGAGCACGTCCGGCAGGTCCCCGAACCAGGTCGTCAGGAAGTTGTCGGCCGATCGGAGGATGGCCGCGTCGCGGATGGCCTTGATCGGGATCAGCCGGAACGGTGCATACAGCAGCAGCAGGAGGCTTCCGAGGACGAGGGCGGGCAGGTAGGCCAGCAGGGTCAGCCCCTTCTGGAAGCCATCGAGTTGATCGATCCAGCCCCATCGACGGCGGGCCATGAGCTCGCGTTTGGCGAGCGAATCGGCGGGGTCCTTGGCCTCGAGGTTCTTCAGCTCGGCCTTCAGGCGATCGGACCACAGGTCGATCCCGATCTTGTGGCCCTGGGTGATGCCCCGCAGGATCCGGGGTAGCCCGCGGCGCACGTAGGCCGCGGCATCGCCGAGGCTCGGCGCCCGGATCTGGGCCGCCCACCAGGCCTCCGTCAACACCCAGCGGCGGGCCGGGTATGCGTCGACCGCCGGGATGTCGAGCTCGAGATAGGGCTGCGAGCTGCCGCTGAACGAGAACTCCGAGCGGACGACCGGATCGGCCGGGAAGCCGTGCTCGATCCGCCAAGCGGTGAGCATCCGGACGATCGGTGCGGACCACTCCAGGAACGTCTCGGCCGGCTGCTGGGTGCCGATCCCATGGACGAAAACGATGCCGACCCGGTCGGGATCGAGAGGTTGCCCAGCCACCGCACTCGGCGCTGCCTCGGGCGCCGGTGGCGTGAGCGCGGTCGCCTGGTAGTCGGGGGTGGTGATCGCCACGGCGACCAGCCTACTCCCGGGCACCTTCTCGCGGCCGACCCGATCGTACTGGGGGTGGTACGCGTCGGAGCGCGGGCCTGGCAAGGGTTTCCAGGCACGACGGTTTGGGCTCCGGAGGATGCCTCGAGCTGAGCGGTGATGCGTTTCACGCATCGATCCGCCGCGCACCAACCGCGTTGATGCCGGAGAGGCATCGATTTGCTGCCGAACGCTCGAGTTCGACGTCATCGACCGCCGGTCTGGCTGCCGTTTCGGGGTCGGGTGTGGAGCGGGTGGGTGGAACGGCAAGGCCTTGCGAGATAAGGATGACCGCCGCGCATCGAAGCAGTGACTCCAGCGAAACTCGATGCGCCAGGATCATCGGGTCCGATCGAATCCGAGGATCGTGGCGCCCGTGCCTTCACTCGCGGGCATCACGACCGTCACCACGGTGATGCGCCCACCTGGTTCTGCGCGGCCCCCGCTACCATCTCGCCATGTATATCGACGCGCTCGAGTTTCTCGAGGAGGAGCGGGAGGCGTGGCGGCCCTACGAGGCGCTCGACTCTCTGACCGACGACCAGCTCGAGCAACCCGTCGAGGCCGCCCACGGCTGGAGCGGCCGGGACCTGATCGCCCACCTCACGGCCGGGCAGACCGACGCGCTCACGGTCGCCCGCGAGCTCGCGGTCGGCGTGCGGAGCCCGACGAGAGAGCGACTTGACGCCGAGTGGGCAGTGCGCAGGGACGCGATGAACCTCGACATCCAGGTCGAGTGGCGCGCGCTTCCGCTCGATGAGGTGCGACGGCGCTTCCGCACCGTGGCGGGCGAGCTGCGCGGGACCCTGACGGTCGTCCCAGAAGCGCGCTGGCTCAAGCACGCGGACAACCTGCGCTATCTGTCCGACGAGACGACCGACCATTACGCCGACCATCTCGGCGATCTCGAGGCGATCCTGGCGGCGGCGCCTTGACCGACCGCGCGGCCATCGAGGCCCGGCTCGAAGCGATCGCGGCGGGGCTCCCGGACGTCAGAGCTGAGCGATCCGGGGGCGAGGTCAGCTGGTCGGCTGAAGGTCATGCATTCGCGGTCCTGACCGACGACGCCGTCGAGCTTCGCCTGAGCGCACCGGTCGCAGCGGCCGCGGCCAACACGCCCGACACGGAGCCATCAGTCCGGGGCGTTGGTTGGGTCCGGTTCATGCCGGCGGCGCTCGACGCGCACGCCATCGATCGACTCGAGGCGTGGTTCGCCTTCGCGCGGCGCCACGCCGCGGAGGGGGCCCAACCGGCCGCCCCACGTGGGGGCAAAGGAGCGAACTAGGCAGGTGGCCCGACCAAGCGTTTGGCGGTCCTCCAGCGTCGCGCCGGGTCAGGCCTCGGGCGGGGTTACGCCTGGGTCGCGCCCTCGCCGGCGGGAGCCTCGGCGGTCGCGGCGACCTCGGCGGCGGCGATCTTCGGGTACTGGGCCAGGCCGAACTGCGTTTCGAGCTGCTCCATCGGCCGGAACCCGACCACGCCCATCGGCTGCTTGCCCGGCGCGAAGAAGGCGATCGTGGGGATGCTCAGGATGTTGAAGCTGCGCGAGAGGCCCGGATTGGCGTCCACGTCGACCTTGACGATGTCGATGGCGCCTTCGTACTTCTCGGCGAGCTTCTCCATCTCGGGAGCGACGAGCTTGCAGGGTCCGCACCAGGCAGCCCAGAAGTCGACGACGACCGGCTTGTCGTTATGGAGGACCACCTCCTCGAAGGTGGCGTCGGTGGCGGTCTTGATCGCCATCGGTGACGTCCTTTCTCCCGCTGCGGGACGATGCTGCGTTGGCCCTAGCGGGCGATCGATTGAAGAAGCTGGTAGGCCTCGAGGACCCGCGGGTCACTGAGGCGGTAGTAGATGGTGCTGCCTTCGCGCCGGGTGGCTACGAGGCCGGCCGAGCGAAGGACCGCGAGGTGCTGGCTCATGTTCGGAACCTGGCAACCGACGCGGGTCGACAGCTCGCTCACCGAGAGCTCTCCCAGCGCGAGCGATTCGAGCACGCACAGCCGTTTCGGATCGGCCAGCGCGCGACCGACCACGGCCGTTCGCCGGTAGCCCGCCTCGGCCGATTCGAGCTCAAGTGTCACCTCCAAAGTATGTCACCACTTGCGCAAGCGCGCAACTGCTCGCCCGGCCATCGTCCGCCTGTATGCTCCGAGCGTGGGTGGCCAGGAGCGGATGATCGGGGACTCGGTCGCCGGCGGCGGCCGCGCCGCGAGCGTGGCCGCGACAGGCCGCGACGACCGGATCGTGGGCCAGGACCGGATCGACGCCGCCCGGGCCCTGATCGTCGGGAAGGTCCATCGGACGCCGATGCTGTCATCGGCAACGGCCGCGACGATGGTCGAGTCCCGGACGGGCGGCCGGCTCGGCGACGGCAGGATCTACCTGAAGGCTGAGCACCTCCAGAAGACGGGCTCGTTCAAGCCTCGCGGGATGACCGCCCGGGTTGCCGTGCTCACGAGTGCCGAGCGCGAGCGCGGGATCATTACCTTCTCGGCCGGCAACGCCGCCCAGGGCTATGCGTACGCGGGCGCGGCGCTCGGGGTGCCAGTCACCGTCGTCATGCCGGCCGCCGCCAATCCGATGAAGGTGGCGGCGACGCGGGGCTATGGCGCGGACGTCGTCCTCGAGGGTGACCACATCGGCGAAGTCCTCGAGGCGATGAACCGGATCCGGGCCGAGCGGAACCTCGTCCTGTGCCACCCGTACGACGATCCGGACGTCATCGCCGGCCACGCGTCCACGGGGCTCGAGATCCTCGAGGACGTCCCGGACGTCGACGTCATCGTGGTCGGGATCGGCGGCGGGGGCCTGATCTCGGGCGTGGCGGCCGCCGTCAAGGAGCGGCGCCCCGGCGTGCGGGTCTACGGGATCGAGCCCGAAGGCTCGAACGCGATGTCCGTGGCCCTCAAGGCAGGCATCCCGGTCCCAATCGTGCCGCGCAGTGTCGCAGATGGGCTGAATGGGCCGGTGGCCGGCGAATGGACGCTGGCGATGGTCCAGCGTTACGTCGATGACGTGATCCTCATCACGGACGACGTGATCCTGGCCGGCCTGCGCTTCAGCCTCGAGCGAACCAAACAGCTCCTCGAGCCGGCCGGCGCGGCTGCGCTGGCCGCTCTGCTCGCCGGCCTGATCCCGCTTCGTGACGGTGATCGGGTCTGCGCCGTGCTGTCGGGCGGAAACGTCGACCTCGGCCGGCTGGGCGAGCTGCTGAGCCCCGCCGGACCAGCGCCGCGATGACCGCCGAGCCCGAGGGCGACCTTCTTCGCGTCGCCCCGGCGTACGACCTGCCGACCGCCCGCCAGGTCGTCGGCCGCGGCCTCCAGCTCGCGTTCGAAGCCTCCTCCGAGCTCCGCCGAGCGTCGCTGTACGTGGGCCTGCTGCTCTTCGTGTTGGCCGGCCCGGCGCTGATCGTGCTGGTCGCCGACCTCCCCCGCCTGACGGACTTCCCGTTCGAGAACCCGGCCGACTTCGACCCGCAGCGCGCCACGGAGTTCACCTCGATCTTCGGTTCCCTCACCGTCCTGGCGATCATCGCCTTCGTGGGCTTTGTCGCGATCTCGATCGACGGGACGATCATGGCGGTGACGATCCTCGCCGGGCGGGCCGTCGGACGCCGCGTCACCCTGCGACACGCGCTGATCCGCGCGCGCCAGGTGTTCTGGCGCTACCTCTTTGCGGCGATCGTCGTCGCGATCATCGGCCAGCTGGCCAGCAGCTTGGTGAATGAGCTCAGCGCGGCGGCGCGGGACGAGGCGTCGTCCGGTGCGGACCTGCTGGCCGTATTCGCGGGCACGATCGCGACCGCGCCGTTCGGCTACGTCGCCGCCGGAATCATCCTGGGCGATGTGGACAGTGCGACCGCGCTTCGGCGTTCCGTCACCCTGGCTCGAGCTCGGCCTCGCCTCGCGGCCGTCGTCGCCACGTTCGCCTTCGTTGCCGGAGTGCTTCAGCTCTTCGGGATCGGCGCCGCGGCCGACGCCGCAGGCCGGATCATCGCGTTCCAGCACCTGTCAATCGATCCGACTTCAGGGAACGTTCTTGTCGCCCTGCCTGTGATTGCGGCCGCGCTCATCGCCCTCGGCAGCCTCGGGCTCACCGTAGCGGCCGTCGTCGCCGCGCCACAGGTCGTCGCTTTCCTCGGGCTGACGCACTACGCCGCGGGCCTGGATCGGGCGCAACCGCCCGTCGCATTCGCCCTCGCGCCCGAGGTCGCGACGGTCGCCGGCCGCGATGACGCCTCGAGTTCCGAGGCCGGCGATCGCCGCGGCTGCGACACGGCTCCCGAATTGGACGGCGGGGTGGTCGGCCACAGCGCGGCGACAGCCGTTCCCGATCCGGAAGCATCGACCTCGGCCTGGGTTCGCGGCGCCGAGCCGAACGAAGCGCGATTCCGGTGGGTCACGATCCCGATGCTGCTGCTGATCGCCTTCGCCGTCTTCATCGCGATCGCCGGCCTGATCGCGGCCGCCTGAACTCGGGTCAGCCCGCGCCGAGCTCGCCCAGCCGATCGTCGTCGATGCCGAGGTGGTGGGCCAGCTCATGGATGACCGTCAGCCGGACCTCGGCCTCGAGCTCGGCGGGGTCCTCGAAGTCCTCCTCGAGCGGCTGCCGGAAGAGGGTGATGCGATTGGGCACGATCGCCCAATCGGCAGCCCATTCGGTTCGCGGCACGCCTTCGTAGAGGCCGTACATCGCGTCGTCCTCGTCGAGCCCGTTCTCTTCGAGCTGCTCGTCCGAGGGCCAGTCGTCGATCACGATCGCGACCTCGGCGAGCGACTCGCGGAACGGCGAGGGGATCGACGCCAGGGCGCGATCGACGAGCTGCTCGAAGGCTCGAGCCCTCGCCGAGGCCCGGGCGAGACCACGCTGCGAGCCACGAAAGCGCTTCGTCATGCGAGGCATCGTAGGCCGGGGACCGCAGGTTGGGCCCGACGCGCGGGTAGGATGCCCGCCGTGAAGGTCGTCTACACGCCGCGTCACCGGGGCCACGACGTCAGCCGCGAGACCTACCTCGGGCTGCCGATCCCTGCCCATGAGGTGGTCGAGCGGGCGGAGGTGATCCGGGAGGCCCTCGTTGGGGCCGGCGACTTCGAGCTGGTCGAGCCGACCGACCACGGCGAGGCGCCGATCGTGGCGGTCCACGATCCGGGCCTGGTCCGATTCCTCGAGCAGGCGTGGGGGGAGGTCGAGCGCCAGGCGATCGATCGCGACTTCCTCGTGGCGGACACGTATCCCTCGCGGGCGATGTTTGAGGGCCTCGGACCGGCGTCGCTGGGGCGCCTGCGCGAGCCCGAGGCGATCGGCGGACGGGCCGGCTGGTGGGGCCTCGATTCATCGAATCCGATCGTCGCCGGCACGTACGAGGCCGCTCGCGGAGCGGTCGACGTTGCCTTGACGGCCGCGGACCTGGTCCTCGCCGGCGAACCCATTGCCTATGGGCTGTGCCGGCCGCCCGGGCATCACGCCGCTCGCTCGATGGCGGCCGGCTACTGCTTCTTCAACAACGCCGCCATCGCCGCCGACGCGCTCGTTCGGGCGACCGGCGAGCCCGTCGCGATCCTCGACCTCGACTACCACCACGGCAACGGCACCCAGCAGATCTTCTGGCGGCGGGGTGACGTCGACTACGCGTCGCTGCACGCGGACCCCGCCCGCGCCTACCCGTTCTTCCTCGGCCACGCCGACGAGACCGGCGAGGGACCGGGCGAGGGAGCCAACCTCAACCTGCCGTTACCAGCCGGGACCACCGACGACGAGTACCTCGTTGTCCTCGATCGAGCCCTCGAGACGATCGCGGGCGGTCCGGGCGAGATCGTGGTCGTCTCGCTGGGGTTCGACACGTACCACGCCGACCCGCTCGGCGATCTCGCCCTGACCACCGACGGCTACCGCCGGATGGGCGCTCGGGTCGGCAGCCTCGGACGCCGGCTGGTCGTGCTCCAGGAGGGCGGCTATCACCTGCCGACGCTCGGCGAGAACGCGGTCGCGTGGCTCCGCGGCGCTGCGGGAACGGCAGCCAACCGGGGTACCATCGCCGCGCCATGAAGACCCAGCTGCCCGACCATGTCCGCAAGCTCGTCGCCGAGATCGAGACCGAGATCGGCGAAAGCGATCACTCGATCGATGAGATCGAGGGCTCCGGCGCCGCGAGCCGCGCCGTGCCGCGCGGCCAGGTGCACCCGATCGAAGGCAGTCGCTCGCTGGCCGATCCGGCCGGCCGCGTCGAGGAGGCAGTGCGCGAGATCCTCCTCGAGATGGGCGAGGACCCTGATCGCCAGGGCCTCGTCGGGACCCCCGACCGGGTCCACCGGATGTACGCCGAGCTCACCGCCGGCTACCACGTCGATCCCGAGCGGCTGGTCAACGGCGCGATCTACGACGTCGACTACTCGGAGATGGTCGTCGTCAAGGACATCCCGTTCTACTCGCTGTGCGAGCACCATCTGCTGCCGTTCTTCGGGACCGCGGCGGTCGCCTACATCCCCCGCGGCCGGGTCATCGGCCTGTCGAAGATCCCCCGGATCGTCGAGATGTTCGCCCGGCGCCTGCAGGTCCAGGAGCGGATGACCCAGCAGATCGCCGACTTCCTGAATGACCGCCTCGGTCCCCAGGGCGTCGGCGTGGTGATCGAGGCGAACCACCTGTGCGCGATCATGCGCGGCATCCGGAAGCCCGGGACGGTCATGACCACCTCGGCGGTCCTGGGCCTGTTCCGGTCCCGCGACCGGACCCGGGCCGAGTTCTTCAGCCATCTCGATCGCCACGCGCCCGGCACCTGAGATGGGGGATCGTCCGCTCAAGGTCCTGATCGCCAAGCCGGGGCTCGACGGCCACGATCGGGGCGCCAAGGTGCTCGCCCGTGGGCTTCGTGACGAGGGCTTCGAGGTCGTCTACACGGGCCTGCGGCAGACCCCCGAGATGGTCGCCACCGCGGCGCTCCAGGAGGACGTCGACGTGGTCGGCCTGTCGATCCTGTCGGGCGCCCACATGACCCTCGTGCCCAAGATCACCCGTCTGCTGCGCGAAGCCGGGATGGACGACGTCCTCGTGGTGGTCGGCGGGATCATCCCGGACGTCGATGTGCCGGTCCTGCGCGAGGCCGGCGTCGCGACGACGTTCGGCCCGGGC
>DASQFM010000092.1:0-3058 GCA_035633135.1 Candidatus Eiseniibacteriota bacterium | reverse complement strand
ATCGATCACCGGGCCGGGCGGCATCGGCAAGAGCCGACTCGCCTGGGAGCTCGAGAAGTACATCGATGGGATCGTCGGGACGATCTACTGGCACCGCGGCCGGTCGCCGTCCTACGGCGAGGGGATCACCTTCTGGGCGCTCGGCGAGATGGTCCGCCGGCGGGCTCGCCTTGCCGAGACGGACGACGAGGCCACGACGCGCGAGCGGATCCGGGGCACCGTGGAGGAGTTCGTGCCGGCCGAGGACGACCGGCGCTGGGTCGAACCGGCGCTGCTCACCCTGCTCGGGCTGGAACCCGCTCCGGCCGGCGGGCGCGATGTCCTCTTCGCCGCATGGCGGATCTTCTTCGAACGCATCGCCGAGCGAGCGACGACGGTCCTCCTGTTCGAGGACCTCCAGTGGGCGGACTCCGGGCTCCTCGACTTCGTGGAGCAGCTGCTCGAGTGGTCGAAGAACGTGCCGCTCATCGTCGTGACGCTCGCCCGGCCGGAGCTGTTCGATCGGCGGCCCGATTGGGGAGCCGAGACCCGGAACCTGACGCGCCTGGCCCTTGAGCCCTTGACCGACGACGCGATGCGGCAGCTTGTCGACGGTTTCGTCCCCGGCCTGCCCGAACCGGCGATCAAGGCGATCCTCGCCCGCGCCGACGGGATGCCGCTCTATGCGGTCGAGACCGTGCGGACCCTCGTCGCCGACGGACGCCTCGAACGCGACGGCGACGCCTACCGACCGGTCGGCGAACTCGGCGAGCTGGCCGTCCCGGACACGCTGCGCTCGCTCATCGCCAGCCGCCTCGACGGCCTCGAGCCGTCCGATCGGAGCCTCGTCGCCGACGCCGCGGTGCTCGGCCAATCGTTCAGCCTGGCCGGCCTGTCTGCCATCAGCGAGCGAGCTGCCGACGCCCTCGAGCCGCGGCTTAAGGTCCTCGTCCGGCGGGAGCTCTTCGACGTCGAGATCGATCCGCGCAGCCCCGAGCGCGGCCAGTACCGGTTCGTCCAGTCGCTGATCCGCGAGGTCGCCTACGGCACGTTGGCCAAGCGGGAGCGCCGGGCACGCCATCTGGCCGCCGCGCGCTACTTCGAGGGCCTCGGCGACGACGAGCTCGCGGGGCTTCTGGCGTCGCACTACGTCGCCGCGATCGACGCGTCCGTGCCGGGCGCCGAAGCCGATGCCGTCGCGATCCAGGCCCGGCTCGCCCTCTCGGGAGCTGCCGAGCGGGCGGCCACCCTTGGTGGGCACGACCAGGCGGTCTCGTACCTCAGGCAGGCAATCGGGATCGCCGCCGACCCTCTCGAGCGCGCCGAACTCCACTTCCGCGCGGCGAGGTCGGCGAATACCGCGGCGCGACATGCTGATGCCGAGGTGCTCGTGCGCGCGGGAATCGACCTTGCCCGGGGAGCCGGCGACGCGCTTGCCGCCGGCGTCGGTGATGCGTTGCTGGGTGAGGTCCTCATCGATGGCGGCCAGGCTGGCGAGGCAGTCGCCGTCCTGGAGGTAGCGGCGGCGGCGTTCCCGGAGTCCGGGCAGGGCAACGTGCGAGCCGCCCTCCTGGCAAACCTCTCGCGCGCCTTGATGCGGGTCGGCCAATCGGCGCGATCCATCGAGGCGGCCGACAAGGCGCTCGACCTGGCGGAGCATCTCGAGCTCGAGCTGCTCGTGGCCGAGACCTTCAACAACAAGGGCTCCTCACTCGTCTACCTCGGCCGGCGGCGCGAGGGCGCGGCGCTCCTGCGGGCCGCGATCGAGGTCGCGCACGACGGTGGGTTCGTGGCTGCCGAGATCCGGGCCATGAACAACTTTGCCAGCGGCCTCGACGATCTCCGCGAATCGCGCGACGCCTACCGGGCAGCCGAGGAGCTCGCGGCCCGGGTTGGCAATCGCAGCATGGCCAGCTGGGCCCGCGAGACGGCGCGCTTCTTCGACTACTACATCGCCGACGACTGGGACGCCGCCCTGGCCGGTGCCGGAGAGCTGGCCGATGAGGCAGGCAGCGCGCTGGACGACATCCGGAGGATCTACAACACCGCCTCCATCCTCCTCGCTCGCGGGCAGTCGGCCGATGCCGCGATCGCCCGGGTGGAGGCGCTGGCGGCGCACCTGTCCGATCCGCTCGCGGACGCGATATTGCATGGCCTTCGTGGCGAGCGCGCAATGCTCGCCGGCGACTACGAGACGGCATGCGAGGAGGGGTTCCTTGCGACCCCGTTGGGGGCGGACCTGGGGACGCTCTTCCTGAGCCCGGCGTCTCGAGCCGCCGTCTGGGGCGGTGATGTCGTTCGCGCCCGCGAAGCCCGCGAACGCCTGGACGCCGATGTGACCACCGGCACGCTGGTGGCAGGTGACCGCGCCTCGGTGCGCGCCGGGGTCGACGCCCTGGAGGGTCGTGTGGACGACGCGATCGCGGGCTACCTCGAAGCGATGGCCAGCCATCGGTCGATCGGCTCGAACATGACGGTCGCGAGGACCGGGCTCGATCTCGTCCGCTTGCTGGGCGGGGCCCACCCGGCCGCGCGCGAGGCCGCGATCGAAGCCCGAGGCATCTTCGTGCGGGTGGGGGCGCAGCCTTACCTGGATCTCCTCGACGCGGCAGTGGCCGCGAGCGGAAGCAGCTCACCCGAGACAGTGAGCCGCGAGGCCGCCGCCCCTCGAGCGGCGCGCGGCTAGTACAGGACCGGGTGGCCGGCCTCGGCGTCTACCGACAGCTGCTGGCCAACCGGCCGTTGACGAAGCTGCTCGTCGGCCAGTTCATCAGCGGCATCGGCGACTGGCTGTACATCGTCGCGATCTTCGTCGTGATCTACCGCGAGACCGGCGACGCGGCGCTCGTCGGGCTCTTCGGAGCCGTCCGGGTGATCCCGTACGTGCTCCTGTCGGTTCCGGCCGGGGTCATCGCGGACCGCTTCGATCGCCGCCTCGTGCTGCTCGGCTCGGACATCTGGCGCGGCGCGATGATGGTCGTGCTCACGGTGCTCGTGAGCGTGGACGCGCCGGTCCTTCCGATCGCAGCAGTGGCGATCCTCGCGACCTGTGGCTCGGCCTTCTGGTATCCCGGGATGG
>DASQFM010000091.1:0-4593 GCA_035633135.1 Candidatus Eiseniibacteriota bacterium | reverse complement strand
GGCGCCTAGGACATGCGCCTCCACCTCCTTGATGCTGTGATCCCGCTGGCCCCTACATCATCACCAGGCCGCCGTCGACGGCGAGGACCTGGCCGGTGATGAACGCGGCCTCGTCCGAGGCGAGGAAGGCGACGGCATCCGCGATCTCCTCCGTGGTGCCGAACCGGCCAAGCGGCGTGCGAGAGGTGATCTCGGCCTGGAGGGACTCGGGCAGGTCCTTGGTGAGCTCGGTGAGGACGAAGCCCGGTGCGACCGCGTTGCAGGTGATGCCGCGCGAAGCGAGCTCACGGGCCGTCGCCTTGGTCAGCCCGATCAAGCCCGCCTTGGCGGCGGAGTAGTTCGCCTGGCCGGTCTGGCCGGCCTGTCCGGACACGCTGGTGATGTTCACGATCCGCCCACTGCGAGCCTTGAGCATCGGTCGCGTCACTGCCTTGATCGCGTAGAACGCGCCGAACAGGTTCGTCTCGAGCACCTCCCGCCAGGCTTCGACCGACATCCGCATGATCAGGTCGTCGCGGGTGATCCCCGCGTTGTTGACGAGGATGTCGACCTTGCCGAACGCCTCGAGGGCGGCCTTGACGAGGGTCTCGGCGGCCGCCGGATCGGTGGCATCGCCCTGGATCGGCAGGGCGCGCCGCCCGAGGGCCTCGATCGCGGCCGCGGTCTCCTTCGCCGCCGCCTCGTTGCCCCGGTAGCTGAAGGAGACGTCGGCACCCTGGGCGGCGAGCCGCAGGGCGATCGCCCGGCCGATCCCCCGTGAGGCGCCGGTCACGATCGCGGACTTGCCGCCGAGATCGATCACCGCTGAGCCCCGCCGACGGGCTCCGAGGCGGGCGCCGGCTCGCCGGGCACGACGTCGTCGAGGGGGACGTCGACCGAGCCGGGCCGGGCCATCAGCTCGGCCAGCGCGGGCGGGATCGGATCGACGGAATCCCAGTCGACCGGCAGCCGCACGTGGACGTCGGCGGGATCGACGGCCGCGTCGCCGCGCCGGCCGTTTGCCGGATCGGCGGTCCATTCGATCGTGACCGCGCCGGAGGTGAAGCCGGCCCCGAAGGCGACGATGCAGACGCGATCCCCCACCGCGACACGACCCTCGTTGACCGCCTCGGCGAGGGCGATCGGCACCGAGGCGGCCGAGGTGTTGCCGTACCTGTCGAGGTTGACGTACATCCGCTCCATCGGCAGGCCGAGGCCCTTCGCCACCGCCTCGACGATCCGGATGTTCGCCTGGTGCGGGATGAACAGGTCGATGTCCGAGGGCTCAAGCCCCGACTTGCGGATCGATTCGAGCGCGGTGGTCGCCATCGTCTTCGTGGCGAACCGGTACGTCTCCTTGCCCTCCATCCGGATGTAGTGCTCGCCGCGGGCGATCGTCGCCGCCGAGGGCGGGCTCTTGGCCCCGCCGGCGGGCAGCCAGATCATGTACGCCCCCTGTGGCTCGGTGGTCAGCTCGATCCCGAGCGCCCCGCCCGGCTCATCGCTGGCCGACATCACCACGGCCCCGGCGCCGTCGCCGAACAGGATGCTGGTGGAGCGGTCGGTGTAGTCGAGGAAGCGGGTCAGCAGCTCCGCGCCGATGACCAGCACGTGCCGGGCCAGGCCGCTGGTGATCCAGGCCTGGGCGGTCGCGAAGGCGTAGACGAAGCCGGAGCAGGCGGCCGCGACGTCCATGGCCGACGCCCGCGTGTTGCCGATCGCCTCTTTCACGAGGGCCGCCGTCGACGGCATCCAGTAGTCGGGCGTGAGGGTGCCGAGAAGGATCAGGTCGATGTCGTCGGGCTCGATGCCGGCCGTCCGGATCGCTCGGAGCCCGGCCACCGCGGCCATGGATGCCGTCGTCTCGTGGGCGGCCGCGACGCGGCGTTCGCGGATCCCCGTCCGGGTCCGAATCCATTCGTCGGACGTATCGACCAGGCGCTCCAGGTCGGCGTTCGTCAAAACCTGGCTCGGAACGTAGCGCCCCCAGCCGGTCACGTGGGCGTAGCGCCGCGGGCCGGTCGTCGCCTCGCGGCTCGTCCCCTTGTCGTTCACAGCGGCTCGACCTCGATCAGTGGCTGCTTGGCCTTCACGAGCTTGCCATCCTCGGCGTGGATCTTGACGACGCGGCCGGCGAGGTCGCTCTTGATCTCATTGAACAGCTTCATCGCCTCGATAAGGCCGATGACCTGGCCGACCGCCACCTCGCCGCCCGGCGTTACGTATTGCGCCGAGCCCGGCGAGGGCGAGGCGTACCAGAAGCCGGTCAGGGGGGCCTTGACCGATGGGCGCTCCGCGGGTGGCGCCTCGGCCGGCGCGCCTGCCAAGGAGCCGGCCTCGAGGTCCTCGCCGCCGCCCGCCGGAGCACCGGCCGTGGCGACGGCAGGTGCCGGGGGCACCGCGGAGGGCTTGCGCAGGACCAGCCCGGTTGCTCCGACCCGGACCTCGAGCTCGCTCAGCTCGCTGCGTTCGAGGAGCACGGCGAGCCGATCGATCAGGCCGAGCAGCGACGCGTCACCCGGGTTGCCGGTCGATGCGGGAACCCCGGTCAGCGGCAGCTCGTCGGCGATCACCGGGCCGGCGGCGGCCGGGGGGCCCGGGGCGGCTGGGGGGCCCGGGGCGGCTGCGGGATCTCCGTTCGGGCCTGCCGGCGCCGCCGGATCCGGGGGATCCGCCCGCGGGACGGCGAGGGACGAGGCGACGTCGGCCGCGGGCTTCGGGTCGGCGGCCGGCGGGGGCCCAGGGTCGCCGGCCACCGCGGGCCCCGCGTCGCCAGCCACCGCGGGCTCAGGGTTGCCGGCCGCCGGATCGTCGGCTGTTGGTCGCCGGGGATCCGCGCTCGTCATGCCCACCGCCGGAAGACCAGTGCGGCGTTCTGGCCACCGAAGCCGAACGAGTTGTTGATCGCCACCTCGATGGGCCGTTTCGTTGCGCGGCCGGGCGTGAGATCGAGGCCGGCGGCGGCCGCATCGGGGTCTTCCAGGTTGATCGTCGGCGGAATGGTGCCGGTCCGGAGCGCCTGGATCGTGGCGATCGACTCGATCGCGCCCGCGGCGCCGAGCGAATGGCCGAGCATCGACTTGTTGGCGGTGACGGAGACCTCGCCGGCCCGGTCGCCGAAGATCGTCCGGATGGCCTCGAGCTCCGCGGCATCGCCCTCCGGCGTCGAGGTCGCGTGGGCGTTCAGGTGATCGACATCATCCGGCGACAGCCCGGCCTTCTCGAGGGCCCGGCGGGCCGCTCGCACCGCGCCGATCCCGCCCGGCGCCGGGAGGGTGATGTGCGAGGCGTCGGCGGTCGCGCCGTAGCCGACGAGCTCGGCCAGCGGCTCGGCACCCCGGGCCTCGGCGTGCTCGAGCTCCTCGAGGACGATGAGGGCCGCGCCTTCGCCGATGACGAAGCCATCGCGCGCGCGATCGAATGGCCGGGACGCCCGGGTCGGATCGTCGTTGCGGGTCGACAGCGCCTTCATCGAGGCGAAGCCGCCAACGACCGCCTCATGGATCGTCGCCTCGCTCCCACCGGCGAGCATCACATCTGCGTCCGCCCGGCGGATCGTCTCCCACGCCTCGCCGATCGAGTGGGCGCCGGTGGCGCAGGCCGAGACGATCGCGAAGTTCGGGCCGAGCGGCCCCAAGGCGATCGCCACCTGGCCGGCGGCGACGTTGGCGATGCCCATCGGGATGAAGAACGGGCTGATCCGGTCCGGGCCTCGCGCCGCCATGACGAGCACGTTGTCGAACAGCGTCGCCACGCCGCCGAGGCCCGAGCCAAGGATGACCCCGGTGCGCTCGGCCAGCGGGCCCTCCATCCGGCCCGGGAAGCCGGCCTGGTCCAGGGCCTCGCGAGCTGCCACAAGGCCCAGCTGGATGTATCGATCGGTCCGCCGCATGTCCTTGCGGTCGAGGACGCCGCTGGCGTCGAAGTCGGGGACCTCGCCGGCGATCCTCGAGTCGAGCCGAGCCGGATCGAAGGCCTGGATCGTGCGGATCCCGGATCGGCCTTCAACGAGACCCGCCCAGGTCGAGGCGACATCGGGGCCGAGCGCAGTGACCGCGCCCATCCCGGTGACGACGACCCGGCGCCGGCCGGCCGGGTCGTTTGCCGCGCTCATCGGACGAGCTTGCCCGTGCGGACGGTGGCCGCTCGATAGACATCACCCGGCAGGCCGCGTGCCGAGATCGCGTTGGCCACCGCGATCGTGTCGAACTCTGTGCGCCGGATCTCGGCCGTGACGGTCTCGCCGTCGAGCGTTACCAGCGCCCAGGACGCCGTAGGGTCGCCATCGAACACGTAGCCCGCGCTGCCGTCGTTGACGATGACCTTCCAACCGAAGTCACGGACGTCGGGCAGGTGCGTGTGGCCGCAGCAGATGACGCGGGCATCGGTGCGCGACAGGCGCTCGAGGGTCGTGCTCGCGTCCAGCGCCAGGTCGAAGCCGGCCGTCTGGGATCCGGGCGAGGCGTGGGTCAGGAGCACCAGGGTGTCCTCGGGCCGAATGCGTCGCTCGGCGGGCAGCCGGCGAAGCCAGTCGAGCTGCCCGTCGTCGAGGGCGTCGTGGGCCCAGTCCGCGGCGGCCTCGACCGCGTCGGGGACGCCTTCGAGCATCCACGG
>DASQFM010000090.1:0-5734 GCA_035633135.1 Candidatus Eiseniibacteriota bacterium | reverse complement strand
CGGCGGCCGCCAGCGCGCTCCAGGACAGCAGGCGAGCCCTGGCGGACGCGGGCCAGCCCGCGACCGGACAGCAGGGCCAATCCGGCCAGCAGGGCCAGGGCGGGCAATCGGGACAGGGTGGCCAGCAGGGCCAGGGCGGGCAGTCCGGGCAAGGAGGGCAGTCCGGGCAACCGGGCCAATCGGGACAGCCCGGCCAGTCGGGGCAGGGCGGGCAGTCCGGGCAGGGTGGGCAGTCGGGCCAGGGTGGGCAGTCCGGGCAGGGCGGCCAGTCCGGGCAGGGCGGCCAGTCGGGCCAGGGTGGCTCGATCGGCGGTGGGGGTTCCAACGCCGCCTACCTCGGCTCCGGCTCCGGAGGCACGAGCAACGTCGGCGGTCCGGCGAATCCAAACCGGCCGGCCCAGCTGGGCGAGGACCTGCGCTCCGTCTTCGCGCCATTCGATCGCCTCGGCCGACCTGGCGATCCCTCGTACGTCTCGGGCAGCGGCGGCACGGGCCAGACGACCCAGGGCAACCAGCAGGGTGCCGGCGTCGACCCCGGCTCGTACGTCGACTACGCCCAGGTGTTTGCCGACTTCTACGGCCACGCCCTCACGACCCTCGATCGCGGCTACGTCCCGCTGTCGGTGAAGGACTACGTGCGCGACTACTTCAGCTCGCTCGATCCGAGCCAGTGACCCGGCGCTCCCAGACACAGCAACGGAGGACTTGATGAACACCACGATCGCCGCCGGCACGCCCGGCGCCACGGCAGCCGCCGATCAGCTGGCCCCCGAAGCGTTCGCTGAACGGGCCCGGGCGATCGAGCGAGAGGTTGGCCGCGTGATCGTCGGCCAGCACGACCTCGTCCGGCAGACCATGACCGGCCTGCTGGCGAACAGCCACGTCCTCCTGGAGGGCGTGCCCGGGCTCGGCAAGACGATGCTGGTCCGGACGATCGCCGACGTCATCGACTGCACGTTCAATCGGATCCAGTTCACGCCGGACCTCATGCCCGCCGACATCACCGGCACGAACATCCTCGTCGAAGAGGGCGGCCATCGCGTCTTCCGCTTCCAGCCGGGCCCGATCTTCGCCAACCTGGTGCGGGCCGACGAGATCAACCGGGCGACCCCGAAGACCCAGTCCTCGCTGCTAGAGGCGATGCAGGAGCACCAGGTCACCGTCGCCCGCCAGCGCTTCCCGCTCGATCCGCCGTTCTTCGTGCTGGCCACCCAGAACCCGCTCGAGATGGAAGGGACCTACCCGCTCCCGGAGGCGCAGCTCGACCGGTTCCTGTTCAAGGTCATGGTCCCGTTCCCCTCCGAGGCGGACCTCGTCACGATCATCGACCGGACGACCGGGGCAGACGCGCCCACGGCCTCGAAGGTCGCCAGCGCCGCCGAGATCGTGGAGATGCAGCGCCTCGCCCGGGCCGTCCCCATCGCCCCGCACGTCACTGCTTACGCCGTCAGCGTGCTCGCGGCGACCCATCCCGATCAACCCCGCGCGCCGCAGCTGGTCCGCGACTACGTGCGCTACGGCGGTTCTCCCCGCGGCGCCCAGGCGCTCGTCGCCGGCGGGAAGATCTATGCCCTGCTGGACGGGCGGTTCAACGTCTCGACCGACGACATCCGGGCGGTGGCCATGCCTTCCCTCCGGCATCGGGTGATCCTCAACTTCGAGGGCGAGGCCGAGGGCATCACCCCCGAGGCCATCGTCCGGTCGGTCCTCGACGCGGTGCCCGCTCCGACGGTCGAGTAGCGCGCGCTTCTTCGCGACGCGTCAAGCCATGAACGAGAACCTCGACGCCGACCTGCGCGCCGCGGTCACGCCGGCATCGGCGTCGCCCGGGGCCGGGGCCGCGTCGCCGTCGGCGGCCGTGTCGCCAGGTCCGCCCGCGGCGCAATCGACGCGCGCGCCGCGATCGGCGTTCCTGCCGTCCGACATCGATCCGACCGTGTTCGACGAGGCGTTCCTGCGTCAGCTGGAGCGGGTCCAGGTGCTGATGCACGCACCCGCGCGGGGCGGGCTCAAGGGCGGTCGGCGGTCGGTCAAGCGGGGCCAGTCCGTCGAGTTCGCCGACTATCGCGACTACGCGATCGGTGACGACCTGCGCCAGCTGGACTGGAACATCCTCGCCCGGCTGGAACGCCTGTTCATCAAGCTCTACGTCGAGGAGGAGGACGTAACGATCCACTTCCTCCTCGACACGTCGGCCTCGATGACCGCCGGGAATCCGGCGAAGCTGCTGTTCGCCAAGCGCGCGGCGGCGGCCCTGGGCTACATGGGCCTGGCCTCGGAGGATCGGGTCGCGGTGACGGCGCTGGCGGGTCGCGCGGGCCGCCGGCAGGTTTCGTTGCGCGGCTCCGGACGCGTGTTCCGATTGCTGTCCGCCCTGTCCGCGATCGCGCCGTCATCGGGGCCGACCGACCTGCTCGCCGCCGTCCGCCACGCGGCAGCGCAGCTCACCGGCCGCGGCGTGGTCATCCTCCTGTCTGACCTCCTCGATCCAGCGGCCGATCGGGTGATCCGGGAGCTCGCCGCGACGGGCTCCGAGGTGATCGTGCTGCACCTGCTGTCGCCGCAGGAGCTCGATCCAGAGCTCGAGGGCGACTTCCGGCTCGTCGACAGCGAAACCGGCGAAGGCGTCGACGTCACCCTGGACGTGGCGACGCTGGACAGCTACAAGGCCCGGCTCGCCACGTGGCGCGACGGGCTCGCCGATCTCGCCGCGCGCCGCCGCGCGACGTACGTACCGCTCTCGACCGACGTCCCGCTCGCCGACCTCGTGTTCGCCGAGCTGCGCCGCCGCCGCGTGGTCGGATAGGGGGCTGATGCAGCCACATCGCCGCGTTGGCGGCTCCGTTCCGTCGCTCACGCACGCTCTGGTGCGCTCGCGACGGTACTCGCCGCCGCCTTGCGCTGCGGCCGCCTGAGCGCCCCTATGTCATTTCTCTCCCCGCTCGCGCTCATCGGGCTGCTGTTCGTACCGCTCGTCGTGGCCATGTACCTGCTCAAGCTGCGGCGCGATGACGCGGTGGTGCCCTCGACGTTGCTCTGGCAGCGGCTCGTCGCGGACCTCGAGGCGAACGCGCCGTGGCAGCGAATCCGGCGAAGCCTGCTGCTGCTCCTGCAGCTGCTGTTGGTCCTGCTCCTCGCGTTCCTGGCCGCGCGACCCTTCCTGGAGCGGCCTGCCGGGCTTGCCCGCGACCTCGTGATCGTGATCGACACCTCGGCGAGCATGGCCGCAACGGACCTCCAGCCGAACCGCCTGGCGGCCGCGAAGGCAGCCGCCACCGAGGCCCTCCGCGACCTGCCGGCCGACGGCAAGGTCAGCGTCATCGCCGCCGGCCGGACGGCCCGCGTGGTCGTGAACGGCACGTCCGACCTCGGCCGGGTGCGGGCGGCGATCGACGACATCGCGGTCTCCGAGGCGGCGGGCGATCTCGACGACGCGCTGACCCTCGCGAACGCGCTGGCCGCCAGATCGGTCGACGCCGAGATCCTCGTGGCGACCGACGCAGCCCTGGCGGTCACGCCGACGGCCCGCGTGGATCATCCGGTCAAGGTCCTGCAGGTCGGCCGCGAGCGGCGCAACCAGGCCGTGGTCGCTCTCGCGGTCCGGCCCGCGCCGTCGGGCGTGACCCGCTCCGTCTTCATCAGCCTCGCCAATCTCGACATCGAACCGGCCACCAGGCGGCTCGAGCTGTACGGCGACGGGATCCTCCTCGAGGCGCGCGACGTCTTCCTTGATCCGCAGACCCGGTCGGAGGTGATCGTCGACGATGTGCCCCAGGCGGTCACGGTGGTCGAGGCCCGCCTCGCCGGCGAGGCGCCGGACAACCTGGCCCTCGATGACCGCGCCTGGGCGATCGTGCCGCCCGACCAGCTTCGCCGGATCCTGCTGGTGTCCGACGGTGACCCATACCTCGAAACGGCGCTGACCTACCTCCCCAATACCGAGCTCTACGGGGTCACGCCGGCCGCCTACGGGCCGGACACCCACCCGGAGCTGTTCGACCTGATCATCTTCGAGGGCACGCTGCCGGCATCGCTGCCCGACACCGCCATCCTCGCGATCGCCCCGACGAAGTCGAGCGACCTCGGCGAGGTCACGGGCATGCTGACAGACCCTGCGATCGGGAGCGCGTCGGCCGACGAGCCGATCCTGCGCTACGTCGACCTCTCGACGACCCATGTGGGCAAGGCCGTCGAGCTGGTCCTGCCGGCGTGGGCGCGCTCCGTCCTTCCGGGGCCCAGCGGCGCACCGCTTCTGTACGTCGGCGAGCGCGCGGGCCAGCGCGCCGGAGTGCTGGCCTTCGAGCCGCGCGACTCGGACCTGCCGCTCCAGGTCGCCTTCCCGATCCTGATCGCCAATCTCACCGGTGAGCTGCTGGGCGGTGCCGCCGCCCCGACGGCGGCCGTGGTCCCCGGTGACGCAGTGACCCTGCCACTGCCGGCCGGCGCCAGCGGGCTCAACGTCGTCAAGCCGGATGGCTCGACGGTCCGGCTTGCGCCGGGGACCACGGGCGCAGCATCGGTCCCGTTCAGCGAGACCGACCGGCTCGGCGTCTACACGGCGACGGCGGTATTCGAGAACGCCACACCGTCCCCGACGGCCGGCGGCCAGTCGGCCGCACCCGCGACAACGCCGGGGCCCGAGGCGGCATCTGGATCTCCCGGGCCATCGGCCACGCCGGCTCCGTCCGTCGATCCCCGGGCGCCGGTTCGTTTCGCGGTCGACCTGTTCGACACCGGCGAGAGCGATATCGCACCCGGCTCGCCATCGACGATCACCGCGCTCGGACCGTCGGCCGCCGGCTCACCAGGACCATCCAGCTCGACGCCGCCCGGCGGCGTGACGGCGGAGCCGCGATCGCCGGCCCGCGACGAGCTGTGGGTGCCGATCGTGCTCCTCGTCCTGGCGGGACTGCTCATCGAATGGCTGGTCTTCCACCGCGATGCCGTGCTTCGGCTGTGGCGACGGCTTCGTCCCACTGGGGCCGGCTCGGCCACTTCGCCCTCGTCAGGCCCGGAGCGGTAGGTGGGCATCCGCTTCGAGGCCCCGGTCTGGCTGTTGCTCCTGGTCCCGGCCCTGCTCGTCACGGTCATCCCCTACCTCGCCGCCCGGCGGCGGATCGGCGCGGTCCGACGGCGTGCCGCCCTCGGGCTACGGGTCCTGCTGCTCGGCTCGCTGATCTTTGCCCTGGCGGGATTCGAGCTGGTGCTGCCGGTCAACCGCCTCGCGACCGTCTTCGTGGTCGACCTGTCGGACAGCGTCGGCGAGGCCGGTCGCCAGAGTTCGCTGGCCTTCATCCGCGACAGCCTGGCCGAGTTGCCCGACGGCGACGCGGCCGGGATCGTCGCCTTCGGCAAGGACGCGCTCGTCGAGCGACTGCCGCAGGACCTTCGCGAGATCGACCGGCTCCGGAGCACACCGTTGCGGGCGGCGACCGATGTTGGCGCCGCCCTGCGGCTCGCTGCCGCGCTATTTCCCGACGCCGCCCAGAAGCGGATCGTGCTGCTCTCGGACGGCAACGACACGACAGGCCGCGGCCAGCAGGAGGCCGCGCTCGCAGCGGCCCGGGACGTCCAGGTCGAGACCTTCGCGATCGGCCTCGTCGATCGGGAGGAGGTCCTCGTCGAGCGACTGACGACGCCCTCCACGGCTCGACTCGGCGAGACGATCGAGGCCGTCGCCGACGTCACCTCGAGCGTGGCCCAGCCCGCCACGCTCCGACTGTACGCGGATGGC
>DASQFM010000089.1:0-3977 GCA_035633135.1 Candidatus Eiseniibacteriota bacterium | reverse complement strand
CACGTCTATGCCCGGGCCAAGGTCGTGCCCGATCTCATGGTGTCGCGCGGCGAGGAGGCCTACCGGACAGCCCGAATCCTGGGCGACCCGACGATCGAGTTCCTGGCGGCGGCCGGGGTTGCGCTCGCATTGCTCGACTTCGGCGACGTCGCCGGGGCAGAACGGTGGCTCTCGAACGCAGCCGCGGCCGCTGCGTCGGCACCGGCGCCGATCCGGGCTCGCCAGCTGGAGCTCTGGCGCGGCATGGCGAGGGCCGCGGCGGGCGACGCCGAGGGGCTGCGCCGGCACCTGGAGGAAGCCGTTGCCATGGCGACCCGCCAGGGACAGGCCGCGGCGCGCTGTGAGGCTCTGGCGCGCCTGGCGTTGGAGGCGGCTCGCCTCGGCGCGCGCTCCGGCGACGAGGAATTGCTGGATCTCGCCGAGCGCTCCGCCCGTCAGGCCGGCGAGATCGCCAGGCTGCTGCCCGGTCACGCACCGTGGCCGGCCCAGGCCCAGGCAGCGATCAGCCAGGTCGCCCTCGCCCGCGGCGACCTCGAAGGCGCGGCGATGGCCGGCGGTGCCGCGATGCAGATCCTCCAGGATGCTCTCCACGAGGACATGAACCTCGAGATCCTGCTGCCGGCCAGCCGGGGAATCTTCGCGGGCGGGCCGCCGGAGGCCCAGGCCGCGGTCCGGGCCTGGCTGCAGCTCCAGCTGGGCCGCATCGCGCAGGGCACCCTCGACGAGGACATCCGGGTTCGCTGGCTCCGGGGGCCGGTCGGTCGGGAGCTGGTCGAGCTGGCCGGGTCCCTCGAGGAGGCCGGAATGCGCGATCCCGAGGCCGGGCCCGCGACGAACGACCAGGCGACGGAGCAGGACCCGATCGATCGGCAGCTCCTGCAGCTCCTCACCGAAGGCAGCACGAACGCCGAGATGGGCGCCGCGCTCGGCATGGATGGCGACACGGTCGCCCAGCGGCTGGCCATGCTGCTCAGCCGGCTCGGCGCATCGAATCGCGCCGAGGCGACGTCGCTCGCCTTCCGCGGGCTCGCTCGATGAGGGGACGGCCAGGCTGATGGCGATTCGGGCCCGGATCGACCGCCATAAGTGCATCGGCGCCGGCAACTGCATCACCATCGCCCCAACGGCCTTCGATTGGCTGGCGGGCGACTTCGGCAAGGCCGACATCGTCGACCAGGACAGCGTCGAGGAAGCGCTGCTGCGCGAGGCAGCCCTGGCCTGTCCGACCGGGGCGATCGTGATCGAGGACATTTCGGAGCTGCTGCCGTGGCAGCTGCGCGGCAAGGCCGGACCCACCCGACGCGTCCTCAAGACCTTCATGTTCACCGACATCGTCGGCTCCACGAACCTGGTCGAGGCCATGGGCGACGAGGCCTGGGACACCCTCCTGCGCTGGCACGACGGGACCCTTCGGGAGGTCTTCGCCGCCCACCACGGCGAGGAGGTGTCGACGACCGGCGACGGCTTCTTCGTGGGCTTCGACTCGCCCGATCTGGCGATCGCGGCCGCCGTCGCAATCCAGCGCCGGCTCGCCGAGCACCGGGCGAAGCAGGGTTTTGCGCCGCCGGTGCGGATCGGGCTGCACGCCTCCGACGCAAGCCAGGTGGGGACGAATTTCCGGGGCAAGGGTGTCCACGAAGCCGCACGGATCGCCGCCCTCGCCGGCGGTGGGGAGATCCTCGCCAGCGTCGGGACGATCGGTCCGGAGCATCCCACCTCCGGCGCGCGGAGCGTGGTCCTGAAGGGCCTGTCCGAGCCGATCGAGGTCGTCGCGGTCGACTGGCGCTAGGCCACCCGGCGCAACGCCATCCGCGAGCAGAAGTGGTAGGGGAGCCTGGATTCGAACCAGGGGCCGGCCGTGTATAAGACGGCTGCTCTCACCACTGAGCTACTCCCCCGCCGCGATGCTACACCCGGTCAGACGAGCAGCGGCTTGAGGATCTGGACCGCGACGACCAGCACCAGGTACGCGATCGGCACGGCGGCGAAGAAGCCGAGGGCGGCGGACCAGCCGGTCCGCGTCGTCGAGACCCCGCAGCCGCGGGGCAACGGCACGATCAGCCAGGTCACGACCGTGCCGACGATCAGCGTGCCGGCCAGGACCAGGGTGACGGCGAGGATCCGGAGGTCGCCGCCCGGGAGCTGGGCACCGCGGCTCAGCGCGACGTCGTAGGCGAGGTACGCCAAGGCGAGGAGCGTCCCCGCGACCAAGCTCGCCGCGACGGCACGGAGGACTGGCCGCGGCGGGTTCCGGAGCTGTCGCCACCGGACGGCGAGCCAGGATCGCTGCTGGACGGGCGGCGGGGCCGGGGGAGGCGGTGCTTCGCTCTCGCGCTCGGCAGGCGTCACGGTCGCCGTCACGCCGAGATGATGATCGGCAGGGTTCGCCGCGCCGGAATGGTCTCCGGCGTGTGGCCGGCCAGCAGGCGAACGCCGTCGAGGAAGCGCTCGAGCTCGTCCTCGCTCGTCCAGAACCCGACGCTGATCCGGAGCGCATCGACCAGCGGCAACGTCCGGGCAATCGCGAACGTTCGGGTGGCGAGCTCGTCCAGCGCAGCCTGGGCCTGCCAGCCGCCGATCCGGAAGGAGACGAGGGTCGCCATCCGGTCGCGCGGCGTCAGGAGCGTCACCCCATCGATCGCCGCGAGCGCGTCCGCGGCCTGGCGAGCCTGGCCCATCCCCCGCCGGTAGACGAAGTCGAGGCCCACGTACATCGACAGCCAGCCGATGCTCCGGGCGAGGCCGACGACAGACGGCTGGTGATAGTTCGATGCCTCGAACCGTCGGGCGTCCGGGTGGGGCGCATAGGCGCCGCGCGAATCGCACGTCGCCCACGAAAAGTGGCCGGCGAAGGTGGACCGCGCGGTCGGCAGGAATTCGGGGCGCACCCACAGGGCGCCCGTGCCGTCGGGGCCAAGGAGCCACTTCTGGCCGGGCAGCGCATACATGTCGATGCCCAGGTCGGCGACGTTCACAGGAACGGCTCCAGCCGCCTGGGCCCCGTCGACGATGACCGCGGCGCCCCGCGATCTGGCCAGCGCCGCAATTCGGGCCACGGGCATGACCATCCCGGTGGTCCACAGGACGTGCGACAGCGACACCAGGCGAGTGCCCGGCACGATCAGGAGATCGAACGCTGCCACGATTTCGTCCTCGGGGGCGTCGCCATCGAACTCGGCGAACGCGACCTCGATTCCGAGCCGGTCGCGCAGCGCATACAGGGGCCCGAGACCGGCGGGATGCTCGTGGGTCGAGGTCACCGCCCGGTCCCCCGCTCGCCAGTCGATGGCCCACGTTCCGATGTTCATGCCGTCGGTGGCGGCGTGGGTCAGGGCGATCTCCACGATGTCGGCGCCGAGGACCGCCGCGACGCCTGCCCGGGCCTCATCCATCCGTCGCAGACCGTCGAGGTAGTAGTCCTCGGACGCTCGCCCGATGTCGCGTTCGTACGCTTCCAGCTCGGCCATCGCGGCGGCGACCTCGGCGGGCATCGGGCCTGCCGTTCCCGTGTTGAGCTGGATCCCCGCGCCGAGCGACGGCAGCGCCGCCCTGACGGCCGCGAGCTTCTCCGCGTCCGGCATGAATGGGGAGACCACGAGCCTATGATACCGACGATGGAGGCCCCTTCCGCCGGCCGGCCCGAGGCTCCGAGGCCGGGTTGATCGGCTTCCCGCGACCCGAGCTGCTGGCCTCCACGGACTGGCTCGGCGAGCATCTGGATCGGCCCGAGATCCGGATCATCGACGCTCGCTGGCGCCCGGACGGCAGTGGCCCGGCAGCATTTGCAACGGGCCACGTGCCCGGCGCGGCGCACCTCGACTGGCGGGCGGGCCTCAGCGAGACGTCGACTGATGGGGAGGGTCCGCGCCTCAGGCTCGGCACGCCGACGAAGGTCGGGAAGGCACTCCGCGGTGCCGGGGTCGGCGATGGGGCGACGGTCGTGATCTACGACGACGCCCTGGGCCTCCACGCCGCCC
>DASQFM010000088.1:0-7022 GCA_035633135.1 Candidatus Eiseniibacteriota bacterium | reverse complement strand
TGGCCCAGGGGTCGGTCGCGGCTGCGGTCGGCCGGATCGAGGCGCCGATCGGGCGCGATCCCCGGCATCGGACCCGCATGGCCGTCGTTGGCGATGGCCGGCCGGCGACGACGGGCTATCGCGTGCGCGAGCGATTCAACGGCTGGACACTCCTCGAGCTCGACCTCGTGACCGGTCGAACCCACCAGATCCGGGTCCATCTCGAGGCCATCGGCCACCCGATCGCGGGCGATCCGGTCTACGGCACGGGCACGTCGCGGCGCGGCGCGGACGGCCTCGGCCGGGTGTTCCTGCACGCCTGGCGCCTTGAGCTCACCTCGCCGTCGAGCGGCGAGCTCATTCGAGCCGAAGCGGCCCTGCCGCCCGAGCTCGAGGCCGTCCTCGCCGCCCTTCGGGTGGAGCCGCGCTGATGCCGGACGAGGCCGAGGCGGTGGCCATCGGCGACCCGGTTCCCGGCGCCCCCGGCGCGGTCCTCGTGATCGTCTCGGGCCCCTCGGGCGTCGGCAAGGACACGATGATCGAGGCCCTCCGGAAGCTGCCGGCCGCGGCCGACGATCACTACGTCGTGACCTGCACGACCCGGCCGCGCCGACCCTACGAGGTCGACGGCGTGCACTACCACTTCCTCGAGCCGGGGTCGTTCATGGCCATGCGGGACGCCGGCGAGCTGCTGGAAGCGAACGAGGTCCACGCACACTGGTACGGGACGCCGCGGCGCGAGGTCCGCGATGCGCTCGTCGCCGGCAAGGATGCAATCCTCAAGATCGATGTCCAGGGCGCTGCCGCGGTCAAGCAGGAGGTCCCCGAGGCGATGCTGGTGTTCCTCGTGCCGCCTTCGCTCGAGGATCTGTTCGCCCGGCTGCAGGCGCGGGCCACCGAGTCCGCCAACGAGCTCGACATCCGCCAGCGGAACGCGGTCCTCGAGCTTGCCCGCCAGAACGACTTCGACCATGTCGTCGTCAACGAGACGGGCCAGGTCGGGCGAACCGCGGCCCTGATCGACGAGATCATCCGCCAGGAGAAGGCCGCGCACCCGGACCGCCGCACGCGCGTCTGAGCGTCCGCCGTCGCGGCTCACAATGGAGTCGTGACGGTCGAGGCTTTTTCCCCCGGGGAGGTTGGGACGGCGCTGGTCGCGGTCGCGGTCGACGCGGCGGGCGTCGCCGGCACGCGGCCGTTCACGTATCACGTGCCCGAGCGCCTGCACAACCTGCAACCCGGCGAGGCCGTGCTCGTCGAATTCGGTCGCCGGCAGGCCCTCGGCATCGTCCTCGGGCCCGCCGACTCGACGCCGGGGATCAAGACGAAGCCCGTGCTGGAGCGCGTGCGCGCCGACGGACCGCTCCTGCCGCCATTGGCCCTCCGCTTCGCCGCCTGGATCGCGGACCACTACCTCGCACCCCCGGCGCTGGTCCTTCGAGCGATGTTGCCACCCGGCCTCCTGGAGCGCCTCGAGCTGGTCGCCGAGTTGCGGCCCGGGTCGGGCGGTGCCGCATCGGACGGCGGGAGTTCGGACGGCGCGTCGGCACGCGGCACGCCGGAGTCCGACGATCCGGGCGATCGCGACATCCTCGCGGCCCTCGACGGTGGCCCGCGCCTCGTTCGCCGCTTCACGGCACCGGAGGGGCGGGCCGCGCTGCTCCGACGGTTGCGGGCGCTTCGTGCGAGTGGGCAGATCGATCTGGATTGGACCCTGCTGGCGGCCGGGGCGGGTCCACGCTACGTGCGTCACGTCCGGCGGTCGGCGGCACCGCGGCCGCCGCGCCTGGGCGCGCGCCAGACCTCTGCGCTCGACGAGCTGGAGCTGGCCGGCGAGGAGGGGATCCTCGCCCCGGATCTGGCTACGCGCCACGGCGGTTCCACCGTCGCGAGCCTCGCGCGGCGGGGCCTGGTCATCGTGGAAGCCCGGGAGGAACCCCGTCGACCGCTCGCTCAGCGGCCACCCGGCGCCCGTGGCAGCAGGCCCCGGGATGCGTCGTTCAGTGCCGAGCAGGAAGCGGCGCTGGCGGCAATCGGGACGGCGGTCGAAGCAGGCGACCCGACGCCGATCCTCCTCGACGGGGTGACCGGCGGCGGCAAGACGGCGATCTACGCCGAGGCGCTGCGACGCGCCCTCGAGGCCGGCCGCCGCGGACTCGTGATGGTCCCCGAGATTGCGCTCGCCCTGCCGCTCATCGATCGCCTGCGGGCGGACCTCCAGGTCCGGGTTGCGGTCCTGCACAGCGGCCTGTCGGATGGGGAACGAGCCGATGAGTGGCGACGCATTCGGGCGGGCGAGGCCGATGTCGTCGTGGGGACGCGCCTGGCCGTCCTGGCGCCGCTCGACGAGGTTGGGCTGATCGTCGTGGACGAGGAGCACGACGCCGCGTACAAGAGCGATCGCACGCCGCGCCTGCAGGCACGCGACGCGGCATTGCGGCTTGCTGAACTCGCGACCGCGGCGGTGGTCCTCGGCTCGGCAACGCCATCGGTCGAGAGCGAGGGACGGGCCCGTGACGGCAGCTACCGCCGCATCCGCCTGCCGATCCGGCTGTCGGGTGCAGCTCCGCAGGTGGAGGTCGTCGACCTGCGAGCCGAGCTGGCCGCGGGCCACCTCGGGATGCTGTCCCGGCCGCTCATCGCGGCGCTGGCCACGCTGCCGCCCCGGGCCCAGGCGATCCTGGTGATCAACCGGCGCGGGACGGCCTCGGTGGTCCTGTGCCGGGACTGCGGCCACGTCCAGGCATGCCCGGAGTGCACCCGCCCGCTGGTCTACCACCAGGCGGGGCTGACCCTGCGCTGCCACCACTGCGGACGGGCGACGCCGCTCGCCCGGCGCTGTCCGACCTGCGGGTCTGCGCGGATCAGGTACCTGGGTGGCGGGACGGAGCGGCTCGAGCGCGAGGTGCGGGATCGATTCCCGAGCCTGCGAGTGGGACGGCTCGACCGCGACGTCGTCGAACGGCGGGGCGCCGCGACGCGGGTCGTCGACGCGTTCACCGACGGCCGCCTCGACGTCCTGGTCGGCACGAGCCTCGTCACCAAGGGCCTCGACATCCCGGCGGTCACGCTGGTCGGCGTCGTGTCGGCCGACGTTGCCCTCAACCTGCCCGACGAGCGGGCGGCGGAACGGACCTATCAACTGCTCGCGCAGGCGGTTGGGCGGGCGGGCCGGGGCGAGCAGCCGGGCCGAGCGATCATTCAGACGTACCAGCCCGAGCACCCGGCCATCGTGGCGGTGGCCACCGGCGAGCCGGAGGCGTTCTACGACGCCGAGCTCGAGCTCCGCCGTCAGTTCGGGTCGCCACCATTCGGGCGGCTGATCAAGCTCACGGTGGCGCTGGCCGATCGGGAGGCCGCCGAGCAGGCCGGCGTCGGGCTGGCGGACCAGCTTCGAGCGGAGGCGGCGAAGGCAGCAGAGCCGATCGACGTGGCCGGGCCGGCGCCGGCGTTCATCGCCAGGCGGGCGGATCGCTGGCGGTTCAACCTCGTCCTTCGGGGCGCTCGCCCCGCCGCGGTCCTCGGCGAGCCGCAGGGCCCACCCTGGTCGGTCGACGTCGACCCCGAATCGCTCCTCTGACGGCGCGTTGACCCGGCAACTGGCCAACGACGCCATCCGCCCGAGGACTTGGGGCCGGATGGCCCCTGCCGAATCCGGCGCTCGGAAGTAGGATCGACGCCGCACGCACCCGCGCGCCAGAGGAGAGCCAACGATGACTGACGACACGACCACGAAGGCGGAGACCCCGCCGACCGGCGCCACCGCCGACGAGAGCTTCGCCTGGACCGCTGAGCCCGAAACGGGCAACGGAGCCAGCGGCCAGGCTCGCGAGTGGCTCAGCCAGCTCCAGTCCATGATCGAGAACCTGGCCACGCAGGCCGCACCCGTTGCCCGGGAGATCGGTGCCAAGGCTGCCGAGCTCGCCGCCGTGGCCGGCGACAAGGCCGGGCCCGTTGCGCAGCGAGCAGCCGAGCTGACCGCCGACGCCGGCCAGAAGCTCGCCGCCCGGTCCCGCGATCTCGCTGCCGAGCTGCGGCGCGACCAGGCGACCGATAGCGAGACCGCCGAGACCAGCGAGGAGACAAAGACCACCGCCGACGTCGTGTAGGCGGCGGTAGCCCGCGCAACCGGCGTTTCATCCAGCGCCGGGGGTCCTCGGCATAGCGAACCCGCTACCGACGCTTTTGCGCCTCGGCGCCCGGCGTGGTGTCAACCGAGCGCGCCCGGCCCGTCAAGCCGGGTGCCCGCGCGCTGACCGTATACTCCGGCCGTGAGCGTGAAACCCATTCTCCTGCTCGGCGATCCCCGGCTGCGGCTGCGCGGCGAGCCCGTCACCAGCTTCGGCAAGTCGCTGCACTCGCTGCTCGACGACCTGTCTCATACGATGCGCGACGCGCCCGGCGTAGGTCTCGCCGCGCCCCAGATCGGTGAGCCCCTGGCCGCGTGCGTGGTCGAGGTCTCCAAGAACCTGCATGAGCTGGTCAACCCGCGGATCGTCCGCGCCGAGGGCGACGATCGCGACTTGGAGGGCTGCCTGTCGATTCCGGGGTACGCGGCGTACGTGACTCGCCGCGAGAAGGTCTGGGTCGTCGCGCAGGATCGCAAGGGCCGCAAGATCAAGGTCGCCGGATCGGGTCTTCTCGGTCGGGCCCTCCAGCACGAGCTCGATCACCTCGACGGCAAGCTGTACATCGACTATCTCGACTCGATGGAAGAGCTCCTCCCGGTGGGCCGCGGCCGGGATGACGACGAGGATGAGACCGAGCCTGGCGAGGCCGAGGACGAGGGTCGATCGACGAGGGTCCGGACGCCGGCACTCGCGTGACCCCGGCGCCGAGCCGCCCCGCCCGGACGGTCTTCTTCGGATCCGGCGCCTTCGCGGTTCCGATCCTGGAGACGCTGCTCGCGCATCCGTCGGTGAAGCTGGTCGGCGTCGTTTCGGTGCCCGACGATGCCCGACGCGGCGCCGTCCCGGTGGCCCGGCGGGCAAGTGATGGGGGGCTCGCGCTGTTGCAGCCCAGGCGCCTCCGGGATCCCGAGTCGCTTGCCGCGATCGCGGCCCTCGATCCCGAGCTCGGCGTGCTGGCCGACTACGGCCGGATCGTCCCACCCGCGATCCTGGCGCTGCCGCGTCATGGATTTCTGAATGTCCACCCGTCAATCCTGCCGCGGCACCGCGGGGCCTCGCCGATCGCGGCAGCGATCGCGGCCGGCGATCCCGAGACGGGGGTGACGATCATCGCGATGGACGACGGGCTCGACAGTGGGCCGATCGTCGCCGCCGAACGGCGGGCGCTGGCCGGCACGGAGACGGGCGACGAGCTCGAGGCGGACCTCGCGTTGGCCGGCGCCGGTCTGCTGGCCACGACGCTCTCGGCGTGGCTGGAGGGCACCATCAGCCCGCGGGCCCAGGATCACGCCGGAACGACGATGACCCGGCCGCTCCGCCGCGAGGACGGTCGTCTCGATCCGTCGCGCCCGGCGGTCGAGCTGGAGCGCCAGGTCCGGGCGATGCGGCCGTGGCCGGGTACGTTTTTCGAGACCGACGTCGGGCGGGTCATCGTCCAGCGGGGGGAAGCCGCTCCGGACCTGGCCACGGATCGCCCGGGGACCCTCGTCGGCGACGACGCCGGGCTCGCCCTGGTCACGGCGGCGGGTCGCCTCAGGCTCCTGCAAGTCCAGCCCGCCGGCGGGCGGTCAATGTCCGGGGCGGACCTCCTCCGGGGCCGCCCGTCGCTTGCCGGGAGTGCGGTGGGGCACCCGGAGCCGGTGAGAGCGTGACGGCGACGAATCCAACGCGTAATCCCGGGACCGCACTGCCTGTCCTGGCCGGGCCGGATGGATCGCCGGCCCACGATCGGCGGCCCGGGATCTCCAGCCTGACGATGACCGAGCTGGCTGCGTGGCTGGAGTCACGAGGCGAGCCTGCGTTCCGCACGCGCCAGGTCGGCGACGCAATCTGGCGGACCGGTGCCGCCACGGCGAACGACGCGGTCACCCTGCCCGCGCCCCTCCGCGTGGCCCTGACCGAGGCCTTCCGCTGGGATACGGTGGAATCGACCGAGCTGGTCATGACCGATGGCGCGACGACCGAAAAGGCCCTCCACCGCCTGTCGGACGGGGCGACGATCGAGTCGGTCCTGATGCACTACCCGGCCTCGGCGGGCCGTCGCGAACGGCACACGCTGTGCATCTCGAGCCAGGCAGGCTGTGCCGTCGGCTGCCCGTTCTGCGCGACGGGGGAGCTCGGTTTCGAGCGCGACCTGGAGACCGCTGAGATCGTTGACCAGGTCCGCCATGCGGCCCGCCGCCTGGCCGCAGAGGGCCGACGGCTGACCAACGTGGTGTTCATGGGCATGGGCGAGCCGCTGCTCAACCTCGATCGGGTGCTCGAGGCGATCGGGGCCCTGAACGACCGGGATCGCTTCGGGCTCGGTGCCCGGCACATCACCGTCTCGACCTCCGGCGTTGTCCCTGGCATCCGGCGGCTGACCGCCCTCGGCCCGCAGTTCACGCTCGCGGTCAGCCTGCATGCCGCCCGCGATCCGCTGCGGGATGTCCTGGTTCCGCTCAACCGCCGCTGGCCGGTCGCCGAGGTCGTCGCCACGGCTCGCGAGCATGCCCGGACCACCGGCCGGCGAGTGAGCTACGAGGTCACGATGATCGGCGGGGTGAACGACACCGAGGTCGACGCCGCTGCGATGGCCGACCTCCTCCGCGGCGACCTGGTCCATGTCAACCTCATCCCGATGAACCCGGTGGCGCACACGCCATGGACGGCCAGCCCGATGCCCGTGATCGAGCGGTTCGCCGACCGGCTGCGGCAGGCCGGCATTCCCGTGACCATCCGGCGGAACCGCGGCCAGGAGATCGGGGCAGCCTGCGGTCAGCTCGCGGCTGATCGCGCCGGCGCGCCGGCCGCCCCCGTCGTTGCCCGTCGGCGGCGCTTGCTCGAAGCGGCCAGCGCGGCCGCGCTCCGGGGCGAGCGGAGCCGCGAAGGCGTCCCTGTCGGGGTGGCCGAATGATTCGGCCACTCCTTGGT